>NZ_JHUS01000028.1:0-65034 GCF_000691465.1 Geobacillus sp. CAMR5420 | reverse complement strand
CATGCCGGGCGCACACGAAAGAGGGTATCCCGCTCCTTTTGGGACACCCTCTTTTTGCGCGCGATGGACAGTTTCATTTGGACAGCTCAATTAGCAAATCCCCCGCTTGAATGGCATCGCCGCTTTTGACGTAAATGTCTTTGACAATGCCGGCAAACGGCGCCTGCACCGTCGTTTCCATCTTCATCGCTTCCGTAACCATCAAATGGTCGCCTTTGTCAACTTTTTCCCCTTTCTCCACGAGCACTTTCACAACCGTGCCCGGCATCGTGGCGGCAATGTGGTTCGGATTCGTCCGATCGGCCTTGATGCGCTCAGCGACAGCGGCTTTGATGCTTTCATCGCGGATGATGACTTCGCGCGGCTGGCCGTTCAGCTCGAAGTAAACGACGCGTGTGCCGTCCGCCTGAGGCTGGCCGATGGAGACGAGTTTGACGATGAGCGTTTTCCCGCGCTCAATCTCCACTTCAATTTCCTCGCCGAGGCGCATGCCGTACAGGAACGTCGGTGTATCGAGCACCGAAATGTCGCCGTATTTTTCGACCGTTTCGGCATATTCCAAAAACACTTTCGGATAAAGCGCATAGGCAATGGCGTCAAAGTCGGTCACTTCGCGGCCAAGCTTGTCGTACAGCTCCCGCTTGATTTGCTCGAAATCGACCGGCTCGAGCAACTCGCCCGGACGAACGGTGATCGGTTCGCGCCCTTTCAAAATAATGCGCTGCAACTCTTTCGGGAACCCGCCATGCGGCTGGCCTAAATAGCCTTCGAAAAACTCAACGACCGAGTCCGGGAAATTGAGCGTTTCACCGCGTTCAAAAATGTCTTGCTCCGTCAAATTGTTTTGCACCATGTAAAGCGCCATGTCGCCGACAACTTTCGATGATGGCGTCACTTTGACGATGTCGCCGAACAAGTCGTTGACGCGGCGATACATTTCTTTCACTTCATCCCACCGATCGCCGAGGCCGACCGCTTTTGCCTGCTGCTGCAGGTTGCTGTACTGGCCGCCTGGCATCTCATGCATGTATACTTCCGTATGCGGCGCGTTCATGCCGCTTTCAAACTCCTGATAAAATTTGCGCACATCTTCCCAATAGCGGGCCAACTGCTCAAGGCCGTAAATATCGACCTCCGGCGCCCGCTCCGTTCCTTCAAGTGCATAGTAGAGCGTATTGGCGCTTGGCTGCGACGTCAAGCCGGCCATCGAGCTGACGGCGACATCGACGATATCGACGCCGGCTTCGATCGCTTTGGCGTACGTGTAAATGCCGTTGCCGCTCGTATCGTGCGTATGCAAATGGATCGGAATGTCGACCGTTTCCTTGAGCGCGGAGATGAGCACGTACGCCGCCTGCGGCTTCAACAGACCAGCCATATCCTTAATGCCTAAAATGTGCGCTCCGGCTTGCTCGAGCTCTTTCGCCAAGGCTTTGTAATAATCCAAATTGTACTTCGGCCGGTTCGGGTCCAAAATATCGCCCGTATAGCAAATAGCCGCCTCGGCGATTTTGCCGCTTTGCCGGACGGCATCGATCGCCACCGTCATCCCTTTGACCCAGTTTAAGCTGTCGAAAATGCGGAAGACATCAATGCCGGCTTGCGCCGATTTTTCAACGAACTCGCGGATGACGTTGTCGGGATAGTTTTTATACCCCACGGCGTTAGCAGAGCGGAGCAGCATTTGGAACAAAATGTTCGGGATGCGCTCGCGCAGCTTCAAGAGGCGGTCCCACGGATCCTCCTTCAAAAAGCGATACGCCACGTCAAACGTCGCCCCGCCCCACATCTCAAGCGAGAACAAGTTGGGCAGCAAACGCGCCGTCGGCTCAGCGATCCGCAACAAGTCGATCGTGCGGACGCGCGTCGCCAACAACGACTGATGGGCGTCACGGAACGTCGTATCGGTCAAGAGCACGCGCGGCTGCTCTTGGATCCAGCGAACAAGCCCTTCAGGTCCGCGTTCATCCAAAATTTGCTTCGTTCCCGCTGGGATCGGTTCCGTTTGGCTCACCTTCGGCACGCGCGGTTTGTCAAACACCGGCTTTTTCTTTTTGCCGATGCCAGGGAAGCCGTTGACCGTCACGGTGCCGATGTACGTAAGCATTTTCGTCCCGCGGTCTTTTCGGCGCGGGAATACAAACAATTCCGGCGTCGTATCGATAAATGACGTATCGTATTCCCCCGACAAAAATTTCGGATGCTGAACGACGTTTTCCAAAAACGGAATGTTCGTTTTAATGCCGCGAATGCGGAATTCACGCAAGTTGCGCAGCATTTTTCTTGCCGCCTGTTCAAACGTCAACGCCCATGTCGACACTTTCACGAGCAGCGAATCGTAATACGGCGTAATGACCGCCCCTTGGAAGCCATTGCCGGCGTCCAAGCGCACGCCGAAGCCGCCGCCGGAACGGTACGCCATAATTTTTCCCGTATCCGGCATAAAGTTGTTGAGCGGGTCTTCCGTCGTCACCCGCGACTGAATGGCGTAGCCGTTGATGCGGATGTCTTCCTGCTTTGGAATGCCGACTTCCGGGCTGTGGAGCGAAAAGCCGTCGGCGATTAAAATTTGCGACTGGACGATGTCAATCCCGGTGATCATTTCGGTGATCGTATGCTCAACTTGAATGCGCGGATTGACTTCGATGAAATAAAACTCATCTCCGGAGACGAGAAACTCAACCGTGCCAGCGTTGACGTAACCGACGCTTCTCATGAGCCGGACCGCCGCCTCGCAAATGCGCTCGCGCAGCTCGTCCGACAACGAGACGCTCGGCGCGACTTCAACAACTTTTTGATGGCGGCGCTGCACCGAGCAATCTCGTTCATACAAATGGACGATGTTTCCTTCATGGTCGCCCAAAATTTGCACTTCGATATGCTTCGGCTTTTCGATCAGCTTTTCGACATAGACATCGTCGCTGCCAAACGCCGCTTTCGCTTCCGACTTGGCGCGCTCGAACGCTTCCTTCACTTCCGACTTCGAGCGGACGATGCGCATGCCGCGGCCGCCGCCGCCCAGCGCCGCCTTGATAATGATCGGATAACCGTGCGTTTCGGCAAAGCGGACGACCTCTTCAAGGCCGCTGACCGGACCGTCGCTGCCCGGAATGACGGGAATGCCCGCCTTCATGGCCGCATGGCGCGCTTTCACTTTATCGCCGAACATATCCAAATGGTCTTCGTTCGGACCGATGAAAATGATCCCTTCTTCGCGGCACCGTTTGGCAAATTGGATGTTTTCCGACAAAAACCCATATCCCGGGTGGATGGCATCGACATCGTGGGCTTTGGCGATCTCAATGATGCCTTCGATGTCCAAGTAGGCTTCGATCGGCTTTTTCCCCTCACCGACCAAATACGCCTCATCCGCTTTATAGCGGTGATACGAGCCGGCATCTTCCTTTGAGTAAATCGCCACCGTACGGATGTCAAGCTCTGTGCAGGCGCGGAAGACGCGAATGGCGATCTCCCCGCGGTTGGCTACTAGCACTTTGCGAATTCGTCTTGTCCTCATCATGTCCCTCCTCCTTTATTTAATAAAAGTATAAAAGTTTTGGCGATTTGTAAATACACTTTCTAAAAAGTCAGACCTCTTTTCTGCCCGCTGACCATCGTTTTTTCACCCTTTTTATACCGTTGCTCGTACTTTGCAAACATGGAAATGTTCACAAGCAGACCGAGCGAAGCCATGGTCAGGACAAGCGACGTTCCCCCATAGCTGACGAGCGGCAGCGGCACCCCTGTAATCGGAATAAGGCCAACGACCCCACCAACGTTAATGAACGTTTGAAAGCCGATCATGACGGAGATGCCGATCGCAAGCAGGCTCCCAAACGGATCGTGGGAGCGGCGGGCAACCCAAAGCCCGCGCAGCACAATAAACGAAAGCAACCCGAGCGTAAACGTCACGCCAAACAAACCGAGCTCCTCGGCGATGACCGCCATAATAAAATCGGTGTGCGACTCCGGCAGGTAGCCGTATTTTTGAATGCCTTTGCCAAGTCCCACACCTTTCAGCCCGCCAAGCCCGATCGCCAAATACGAATTGACGAGCTGGTAGCCATCGCCGTTTGCGTATTGAAATGGATCCAAAAAGCTGTAAAGGCGCGACATCCGCTCGGGAGAAAAGATGTGTTTGCCGATCAACGGAAGCCAAAGCGGCGACGACACCGCCCCAACGAGAATAAAAAAGCATAGCTGCTTTAAGAGTAACATGAGGCGCAACCCAGACGAGACAATGATGCATATGGCAATGGCAAAAACGATCGCTGCCGTGCCGAAGTCCGGCTGAATGGCGATCAAAAAGCAAATAAAAAGCGTATAATAAATGGGGAACAAATTGCTTTTCACCGGCTCGGCCAGCCGCTTCCGCTTGTTGGCGAACGCTGCGGCCAAGTATAAAATCAGGCCGAGCTTCGCGAGCTCCGCCGGTTGGATCGAAAGCGCCCCGACGCGAAACCAGCTTGTTGCGTGGTTGGCCGTATGGCCGAGAAAGGCGACGGCGATAAGCATCAATGGAGAAGCAAAAAAGACGAGTTTCACCCATCGCTCCGCCCGCCACACTTTATACGGAATCGCCATCATGATGGCGAACGCGATGAATCCGGCAATCAGCCACAGTTTTTGCCGCTCGTAAAAATAGTCGCTTGGCACTTCAAAGCGGATGACAGCGGTGACCATGCTCGAGCTGTACACCATAATCAATCCGAACAACGACAGCATGGCGACCGCGGCGATCAGCGGATAATCGTAGCACTTCAATACTTTTTTCCATAATTGTCGTTCCATCGTTCCTCTTCCCTGTGAACATGTATGTACTTAAAATCATTCGCAGCGGCGCGCCGTTTTCCTGCCGAAAAACAGAAAAACTCAAACGATGGTGTGCCAATCGTTTGAGTTGCCTTATATTCTTATCGTACGCGCTTTTTGGCCACGGCCTCGTGCAACGCGGAAAGTTCGCGCTCAAGCCGGTCAAGGAGCGCCTTTCCGTCTTTCGCCTCCACAAGCCCGAGGCGCACCGCAAAATCAATTTCCCGTGACAACCCGAACATTTGCGTGTCAAGCACTTCTTCATACACCGGACATTGCGGCATCGTCAAATGGTCCATTTGCACGCGGATGAGTTGGATGATTTTCTCTGCATCCGCTTGTAAAAGCGCGTACGCCTTCTCCCGATAGCTCATCGATTCGTCCGTCACATCGATCCCTCCGTTCTCTCCCCTATCCTTCTTTACATCTTAACGTGAAACAAGCCATTTTGCAAGTTGAAACCGTTGACAGCAACCCGGCCTGGAACATGACAAGCTCTTTCGTTATTATTATACTAAAAACGGTGGGAACATGCAGAGGAGAGGTGTTTCATGAACGATATTATTGTGCTGACAGGAAAGGTGAAGTTTACGATCACGCTTGACCCCGGCGTCTGGATTTTCGACGACCGGAAAGTAGACATGGATGCGTATTTTTCGGAGCCGGCTCCACAGCCGACGGAAGCGGAGCAAGAGGACGAGGAAATCAAAAAGCTGTCGGCATTTTGGGACCGAGAAATTCAAGAGGGCGCCGTTTTTCCGCCGACGTTGAAAACGGAGCGGCGCTTTTTGAAGGAGAAAATCATCACCGGCTCGTTCGGCATGCCGTTTGCCCCATTTTTGCGAAACGCTGAGCCGCATGAAGACGCGTCTGAACTTGTCATTGAGACGGAACATGGAGAAACAGTGATCCCTCTGGAAAAGGCGTACGACCTGATTTTCGCTTTTTCCAAAAACGGAAAACCGTTGCGCGACGACGGTCCGGTGCACATTTATTTTGGCGACGGTTCCAACCGCGAGGCGCCGATTACTCATGTGCGTCGGCTCGTCGTCCGATGACCGGGCGCCCCATGAAGGGGCGGCCCGGTGTTTGAGCTTTTTAGGCCTTCAGCCGCCTCAAGCGCTTTGAACCTAGATGTTTTCCACAGCGCCCCGGGCGGCGGGTGCCTTTCGAAACGTTCGTGGCGGCGGGCCGCGCGCCTGGCACCCGTTCTTTAACGGCGGATGCTCTGAGGAACGCCTAGCTACAGCAAATCAGCGGCAAGCTGGGCGAGCGCCGAACGCTCCCCTTTGACGAGCCGGATATGACCGGCGATTTTTTGGTCTTTAAACTTTTCGACGACGTACGTCAACCCGTTGTTATATTCATCCAAATACGGATGGTCGATCTGTTCCGGATCGCCCATTAAAATAATTTTGCTTTTCTCCCCGACGCGCGTCAAAATCGTCTTCACTTCATGCTTCGTTAAATTTTGCGCCTCATCAATGATGATAAACTGCTCCGGGAGGCTCCGGCCGCGGATGTACGTAAGCGCCTCGACTTCAATCGAGCTCATGCCGGCTAAAATCGCATCGAGTTCCCCCGGTTTTTTCGTGTTGAACAAGTATTCCAAGTTGTCAAAAATCGGCTGCATCCACGGGCGCAGTTTTTCTTCCTTTTCCCCTGGCAGAAAGCCGAGATCTTTCCCCATCGGCACAATCGGCCGAGCGACGAGCAATTTTTTGTATGTGCGCAAATCTTCCGTTTGCATCAACCCGGCGGCAAGGGCAAGCAGCGTCTTGCCCGTCCCGGCTTTGCCGATTAGCGTCACAAGCGGAATGTCGTCGCGCATGAGAAGCTCAAACGCCATCGTCTGCTGCACGTTGCGCGGGCGAATGCCCCATATATGTTCGTAATGGAAGATGAGCTTTTTCACTTTTTTTCCATTTTGGTCGACAATGCCAATCGCTGACGCCGAGCTGCCAAACGCGTCTTTCATGATGATGAACTGGTTCGGATAAAACGGGTGGTCGGCGATATCGGCGAGCACGAGCTCCCCTTTGTCGTAAAATCGCTGCAGGTGGTCCTTTCCTATGTACAGCTCCAAAAATCCGCTGTAAATATGGTCGACATCAACGACGCGGTCGCTTAAAAAGTCTTCTGCCTGCAGCCCGATGGCATCCGCTTTGACGCGCACGAGCGCATCTTTGCTCACCAAAATGACGGAGCGCCCATCTTCCTTCGCCTGCTCTTCAAGCGATAAATTTTTCGCCACCGCCAGAATGCGGTTGTCATTTGTTTTTTCGACAAAAATTTCTTGCAGTTGATGAAACGAACGATGGTTCAACTCAATGCGCAGCGCCCCTCCGTTTTCAAGCGGAATTTTTTCATGCAGCTTGCCGTTTTCGCGCAGACGGTCGATGAGCTTTGACACTTGGCGGGCATTCCTCCCAATTTCATCCATATAACGCTTTTTCGAATCCACTTCCTCAAGCACGACCGCCGGAATGACGACCTCATTATCCTCAAACGCGAAAATCGAATACGGATCTTGCAACAGCACGTTCGTATCGAGCACGTAAATTTTTTCCCCCAAATTCCGCTTCCCCCCATGTGAGTTTTTCACGTTTTTCCGTTGGATGGGAATGGCTGTAATACAACATATGAAAACATGTATAAAGATAGAAGGACATTTGCAAACTAAAGAAAAAAAGTCGAGGTGGCCCATTATGAAGAGAAATTGCTGGCTCGCCGCTTTCTTCCTTCCCCTTTTGATTTTCAGCGGTTGCACATTTGGAAACGATCATGAAGCGAACGAGCCCAATCGTTCGCTCGTGCGCGTCAAAAATACGGTCGATGAACGCGTCGAGAACAAATCCGGGCAAGAGATCGCCCGCCAGCTTGCAGAAATCGCCGACCGTGTTCCAAACGTTCACAATGCCGCCGCGATCGTCGTCGGCAAATATGCCATCGTCGGCATTGACGTCGGCGCCAATATGGATGCCTCGCGCGTCAGCACCATCAAATATTCCGTCGCCGAAGCATTGCAAAAAGATCCGTACGGTGCGAACGCCATTATTGTCGCCGACCCGGATCTTTACACCCGCGTGCGCAACATCGGCCGGCAAATCGATGAGGGGAGGCCGGTGCAAGCGTTCATGAACGAAATCGCCGACATCGTCGGACGAGTGATGCCGGAAGTGCCAAGCGATTTGTTTGAAACGACGCCGAAGCCGACCCAAGAAAACAACGGACAGCTGAACGAACGGGAGGAGCGGCAGCTGAACGAACAGCAAAACAAGCAATCGAATGAACATTTAAATCGATAAACGGTTTCTGTGTGGGTTATAATGGAACAGAAAGCGCGGCTCATTTCCGAGGAAAGCGGGAGTGAAATGCATTTGAATCAACAAACGATGGCGGGAAATGTGGTATAATGGGAACGAAAGAACACTCTACCATTTCGCGTTTGGATGTATTGAGGTGAACAATGAGAGTCAAATGCGTGCTTTGCGACCAAATCGATACGATCGACGATGAATCGCCGCTCGCCAAGCGGCTGCGCAACCGCCCGATCCACACGTACATGTGCCGCGAATGCCACGACCGCATCACCGAAAAAACGAAACAGCGGCTGGCAACAGGAAAGTTCCGCTTCTATCGCGGCCGCCGCGCAGACGATGATTGGTGATCCCGCAAAAAAAAACGGTGCGGAAGAGCGATCGCTTTTCCGCGCCTTTTTGGTTGTCATCATCCATACTTTTCCGGTTCGGCTTCGATCTGCCGCCACATCGCCTCAGCCAGCTCAAGCGGGAAACACGCCGCCCTTGTTTCCCCGCCGCGCACATATTCGACGATGTATTGCCCATTCGTTTCATCTTTGACGGCGTCTACGGCCGTCACACCAAAGTCGTTTTCCAAGATGGCGCGGAAAAACGAGGCCGTATCGCGCGCCGCCGCATCGTGCGGACGGGCTTTGGCGACGATGTGGATCGTCAGCCAGTTATAAAGGGCATCCTGCACGGATTTCATGACTTTTCTCCCTCTTTCGCCTGCTTCAGGCGCACTTTATAAATGATTAATACGAGGGCGGCGACGGCCAATCCTTCTGCCACCGGCAAAAAGACAGCAAAAAAGGTCAAAACCGTGCAGCCAAGCGCCAGCAAAACGTAAATGATGACGTTTTTCAACAGCGGCAGGCGGCGGGCAAAACCGAGTCGATACACAAGCGCGGCAAGCAACAACACTGTCACATACAATAGCCACATACCTCGCTCGGGATGATCGTGCACCTTATAAAGCGAGGCGAAAAACGTGAGCCGTTCGAGCACATTCACATCATTCCCCTCCCGTTCATCCTAATAGCGCCCTTCTCCAAGGCGTTTTCGATTGTTCGCAAACTAAAGACGCGCGCATGGCGCTTCCGGCTATTTCGCCTGCTCAACCGCTTTCTTTTTCTTCTCCGCCTTTTCACGCTCGCTTTTATTCAAGATTTTTTTGCGCAACCGGATCGAGGCTGGCGTCACTTCACAATATTCATCATCATTCAAATACTCGAGCGCTTCTTCAAGCGTCAACAGACGCGGCTTTTTCATCGTCACCGTCTGTTCTTTCGTCGATGAACGCATGTTGGTGACATGTTTTTCGCGGCAAATGTTGACGACCAGGTCGTTTTCGCGGTTATGCTCGCCGACGATCATCCCTTCGTACACTTCAGTGCCCGGCTCAACAAAAATGGCGCCGCGATCCTCAAGTTGCATGATGCTGTAAGCCGTCGCCTTTCCGGTTTCCATCGAGACGAGCACCCCTTGGCGGCGGCCGCCGATGGCGCCAGGCTGCACGGGGGCATAATGGTCAAACGAATGGTTTAAAATTCCATATCCGCGCGTCAACGACATAAATTCACTCCGATAGCCGATCAAGCCACGCGACGGCACAAGGAAGACGAGACGCACTTGCCCGTTGTCGCCGTGCACCATATCGACGAGCTCGCCCTTGCGGCTGCCGAGCGACTCCATGATCGCTCCCGTATATTCCTCCGGGATGTCAATGACGACCCGCTCGATCGGCTCGCACGTGACACCGTCAATCTCTTTTAGAATGACTTCCGGCTTCGATACTTGCAGTTCGTATCCTTCGCGGCGCATGCTTTCAATCAAAATCGCCAAATGAAGCTCCCCGCGGCCGGAGACAATCCACGCATCCGGCGACTCGGTCGGCTCAACGCGCAGACTGACATCCGTCTCCAGCTGGGTGCGAAGCCGCTCCTCCAGCTTTCTCGCCGTCACGTATTTGCCTTCGCGCCCCGCAAACGGGCTGTTGTTGACGAGAAACGTCATTTTGAGCGTCGGCTCATCGATGCGAAGCGGCGGCAGCGGCTCTTGATGATCGGGCGGGCAAACCGTTTCACCGACATTGATGTCCTCCATCCCGGCGACCGCGACGATGTCGCCAGCGTGCGCTTCTTCAATCTCAATCCGCTTCAACCCAATAAAACCAAACAGCTTCGTGACACGAAACATCTTGACGGCACCGTCGCGCTTTAAGAGAGCGACTTGCTGGCCTGTTTTCATCGTGCCGCGGAAAATGCGGCCGATGCCGATGCGTCCGACATATTCATTATAGTCGAGCAGCGCCACTTGAAACTGCAACGGTTCGCTGCGGTTGTCCGCCGGCGCCGGAATATGCTCGATGATCGTCTCAAACAAGGCGGTCATGTCACCGTCCTGGCGATCCGGATCGAGGCTTGCCGTCCCGCGCAGCGCCGATGTGTACACGACTGGAAACTCGAGCTGCTCCTCAGAAGCACCAAGTTCGATAAACAGGTCGAGCACCTCATCAACGACTTCCGCCGGCCGAGCAAATTCGCGGTCGATTTTGTTGACGACGACGATCGGCACAAGTTGCTGCTCAAGCGCCTTTTTCAGCACAAACCGCGTCTGCGGCATGCAGCCTTCATACGCATCGACGACAAGCAAGACGCCGTCGACAAGGCGCATGATCCGCTCCACTTCCCCCCCGAAATCAGCGTGTCCCGGCGTATCCAAAATGTTGATGCGCGTTCCTTTATACAAGACAGCCGTGTTTTTGGCCAAAATCGTAATGCCGCGCTCCCGCTCCAAATCGTTGCGGTCAAGCGCCCGCTCCGCGACTTGTTCGTTTTCGCGGAACGTCCCTGACTGCCGAAGCAGCTGATCAACGAGCGTCGTTTTCCCATGGTCGACGTGAGCGATGATCGCGATATTGCGGAGATCGATTCGTTTGTTCGTCAATGTCGGTCACTCCTGTTCGGCAAACTGCTTGTCTATTATATCACAACCGATAGAAAATCGGCATGTTTTCCTGTACACTAGAAAAAGACGCCCACTTTGCCAGAAAGGAGTCAACCCAGTCAACTACCCCCACTTCGCTAACGCTTGAAGTGGGGGCTTGCAACTCCCCAGAAGTGCAAACGGACTTCGTCCTCCTTCCTTGACTTGGGGTTGCATCAGGGGGCAGGTTGACGACTACCCAACGACGCAGGTCATGCCTGCATCGTTACCGATTCTCTCGGTGTGTCTGTTGGCAGTACTTGGCTTCCACACACAACAGACGGACCTACGCTCGATGTTTGACGGTTGCAACGTTTCCTGCAACCAACTCCATACATCGAGTAGCAGCTATTGGAGTGCCTTTATTGAACGGTTTTCTCCACGCCTTTATTCTATCATATAGAAAAGAAAGGGGGAACGCGCATTCCTCTCCCACTTACTCCCTTTGGTCGTTGAAGTGGGAGTCTCCTGCGCGAAATAGGATGAAACGGATCGAGCCTGTACCTCTGTTGCTCGCCATTCTTGCCGTCGCCGCCATCATGGCGATCGGCGTCTTCATCGCCGAGCAAAGTTTGATCGGCATCGCCGCTTCCACGCTCATCTTGATCGCCGCCATGGGCGCCGGGTTCGCCCATAAAAAACGGACGCGTTGAAAAACGGGACAAGCTGGATGCTTGTCCCGTTTTCGCGATTTCGCGCCCCATCAATCGTGAAGATAGCGCCGCAAAATTTCTTCGTGCACCCCAGGTTTCGCAGCAAGCACCGAATTGCGGCCAAGCAGATCCAGCGGCTTCCCGTCAAGGGTCGTCACCATTCCGCCCGCTTCTTCAATCAAAATCATCCCGCCGGCGAAATCCCACGGCGACAGGCGCGGCGAAATGTAGGCGTCCAAACGGCCGGCGGCAACATACGCGAGCTCAAGCGCCGCTGAACCATACGAGCGCGTGCCGCGCGCCTCTTTCGCCAGCCTCATGAGCGGGCGATGGTCGAGGCGCTTGTTTTCCATGAGCCATGTCCCGTTGATGGCGATGATCGACTCCGCCACTGGCGCGGGCTGCAGGAGGCCGAGCGGCTCCCCGTTCAAAAACACCCCCCGCCCTTTTTGCGCCGCATACAGTTCGTCAAACACGACGTCATACACGTAGCCGAGCTGCCCGATGCCATCTTCAAAAATGCCGATCGATACAGCAAAATGGCGCCGCTGATGAACGAAATTCATCGTGCCGTCGATCGGGTCAATCACCCAAACAACGCCGTCCAAGGCATCGATCCGGTCGCCAAATCCTTCTTCCCCCAACAGGCGGTGGCTAGGGAACTGGCGACGGATGTGCTCGGCGAAAAACTGCTCAATGGCGCGGTCAACATTCGTCACTAAGTCGTTCGGGTTCTCTTTCGCTTCCACCGTCAGCTGTTTGGCAAACGAGGCGCGGATGCGCTTTCCTGCTTCGTCGATCCATTGCCGGGCGTATCGGTCGATTTCTTCCCATTTTTCTGCCATATTGATTCCTCCTGCCTTCGGTTATGTATAGATCGCAACCGGAACGGGGGCGGACACCGCTCAAGAAAAAAACGAACCGGAAAGATGGTTCGCCTTGAATCAGAATCATACTTGAAGGCGCATCAGTTCTTGGCGCAGCTTTTCAAGCCGCCGTTTGCACTCTTTTTTCTTTTCTTCATCGTTTTCCATCATGGCCTCGTACAGCGTCGCTAATTCGTAATCGAGTTCGAGCCGCAACACCGCCATGCGTTTGTCTCCATCTGGTCGCTTCAGCGAATTGGCGGTTTTTTTCATATTCGTCCGCACCCCTTTCTCGATCATCCGCTAAACTTCCGGCGCCCGTCACGAATGTGCTGCTTCATTTTGTTTTATATTATATTATGTGGAAAAAGGGGTGTGTGCAACTAATTTGTGCGTTTACCTACCGCGCTTCCGTTGTGGCTCGAATGATACCACAGCGATAATCCCAGGGGAACTATGACCATCAATGATTTCTTGTGTTGACCAGTCGTAGGAAAATGGATAGGAATAACCCATTGTTCCACCTCCACCGTTAGTTTGCCCAACGGCGCCGAATTTGTTCCGCCTCTTCAATCATGCGGGCAAACAACTCAGCGACGGACGGAACGTCGTGAATGAGCCCGATCGCCTGCCCGGCCCAAGCGAATCCTTCGTCCACCTTTCCTTCGTAAATGAAGCGCCGGTTCGCTTCTCCGCTAATATATTCTTTTAAATCATCATACGTACCGCCTTGGCGCTCGATTTCCAATATTTTTTCCGCCCAGGCGTTGGCCAGCACCCGCCCTGGCGCCCCGAGCGACCGTTTAATGATGACCGTATCGTTTTCGGTGGCGTTGAGAATCATTTCTTTATATGCGGGATGAGCATGAACGCATTCTTTCGTGGCGATAAACCGCGTTCCCATCTCAATCCCTTCCGCTCCAAGCGCCAATGCCGCCATCAACCCGCGTCCATCGGCGATGCCGCCCGAGGCGATGACCGGAATCGATACGGAGTCAACGACTTTCGGAATAAGGACGAACGTGCCAGTATCGTATTTGCCGAGATGCCCGCCCCCTTCCTGACCGACGACCATCACCGCATCAGCACCGAGCTCCTCTGCTTTCACTGCCTGGCGGACGGCGGCAACGAGCACGAGCTTTTTCACGTTCGTTCCTTTCAATTGTTCAAAAAACGGCGCCGGATTGCCGCCGGTGACCGAAACGACCGGCACCCCCTCATCAAGCGCTGCTTCAAGCATATGAGCAAACGGGCGGCTGTGCTGGCCAATGGCGAAATTGACGCCGAACGGCCGATCGGTTTTTTCCTTCACCTTGCGGATTTCCTCGCGCAGTTGCTCCGGTCCATCGAGCGACATCGCCGTAATTTGTCCGAGCCCACCGGCGTTCGAGACCGCTGCGGCCAAATCAGCGTACGCCAAGTAAGCGAGCCCCCCTTGAATGATCGGATATGTAATGCCGAGCAGCTCTGTCACCCTCGTTCTCCATTTCATTTCGATAACGCCCCCTTTTTGCTTTGTCTTTCTTTTATTTCTCTCTTGAACCGCTGTTTTCCTTTTTCAGCGTCCATTCATTTCTTCTTTGCAAACGGAAAAATCCATGCTATAATGCACTTGTTTTATCCTCGAGATAAAGAGGTGTGAAAAACCATTGTCGCAACTCGAGACACCATTGTTTACCGGTTTGTTGGAGCATATGAAAAAAAATCCGGTTCAATTTCACATTCCCGGCCATAAAAAAGGGGCCGGCATGGATCCGGAGTTTCGCGCTTTCATCGGAGACAACGCCTTGGCGATTGATTTAATCAACATCAGCCCGCTCGATGACTTGCACCATCCAAAAGGGATGATCAAACGGGCGCAGGAGCTCGCTGCCGAAGCGTTCGGCGCCGATTATACGTTTTTTTCCGTGCAAGGAACGAGCGGCGCCATCATGACGATGGTCATGTCGGTCGCCGGGCCGGGCGATAAAATCATCGTGCCGCGCAACGTCCATAAATCGGTCATGTCGGCCATTGTCTTTTCTGGAGCGACGCCCATTTTCATTCATCCCGAAATCGACAAGGAGCTTGGCATTTCCCATGGCATTACGCCGCAAGCAGTGGAAAAAGCGCTCCGCCAGCACCCGGACGCCAAAGGGGTGCTCGTCATCAACCCGACGTACTTTGGCATTGCCGGCGATTTGAAAAAAATCGTCGATATCGCCCACTCGTACAACGTTCCGGTGCTTGTCGACGAAGCGCACGGCGTGCACATTCATTTTCATGAGGACTTGCCGCTTTCAGCGATGCAAGCGGGCGCCGATATGGCGGCGACAAGCGTCCATAAGCTCGGCGGATCGCTGACGCAAAGCTCGATTTTGAATGTGCGCGAAGGACTCGTCTCCGCGAAACACGTGCAGGCGATTTTAAGCATGCTGACGACGACTTCAACGTCGTACTTGTTGCTCGCTTCGCTTGATGTCGCCCGCAAACAGTTGGCGACGAAAGGGCGTGAACTCATCGACAAAGCCATTCGACTCGCCGACTGGACGCGCCGGCAAATCAACGAGATTCCATATTTGTACTGCGTCGGCGAAGAGATTTTAGGCACGGAAGCAACGTACGACTACGATCCGACAAAGCTCATCATTTCGGTTAAAGAGCTCGGGCTGACCGGCCATGACGTCGAACGGTGGCTGCGCGAAACGTACAACATTGAAGTCGAGCTTTCCGATTTATACAACATTTTGTGCATCATCACCCCGGGCGATACCGAACGGGAGGCGAGCCTGCTCGTTGAAGCGCTCCGCCGCTTGTCGAAGCAGTTCAGCCATCAGGCAGAGAAAGGGATCAAGCCGAAAGTGCTCCTTCCGGACATCCCGGCGCTCGCCTTGACGCCGCGCGATGCGTTTTACGCCGAAACGGAAGTCGTGCCGTTTCACGAATCGGCCGGCCGAATCATCGCCGAATTTGTGATGGTGTATCCGCCTGGCATTCCAATTTTTATTCCAGGCGAAATCATCACGGAAGAAAACTTGAAGTATATTGAGACGAACTTGGCTGCCGGCCTCCCTGTCCAAGGGCCGGAAGACGACACGCTGCAGACGTTGCGTGTCATTAAGGAATATAAACCGATCCGCTGACCGCACAAGCCGGTTTGCCTGGCTTGTGCTTGTTTGCCAAAAATAAACGGCGCGCATGTGACTTGTCGACATGCGCGCCTCTATCCGTTCCTTTCCCCCATCGGTTTGACCGTTTTATTCTTTTTCTCCGCCCTCATTGTCATGCTCGCAGCAATCACATTTCCCATAAAGCGTCGTCACTTTTTCATCTTCGAAATACGCAATCGTCGCATCACACGTTTGACATACGATCGTGCCCATCCCCAAAACCCCTTTGTGATGATAAATTCGCTTGTTGATTTCATAATAATATATCACATTTCAATTGTCAATCCTAATTTGTATATCACATTTAATAAAAAAGAACTTTTTTGAAAACGCCCTTTTTCCATTTATTGTCCGCCAACATATGGTACAATAAGGATAAAGACGCAATGGAAATGGTGGGAGGGGAAGGAATGATGAACACCGATCTAAAGCTGCCTGCGGGGAAAACGATGACCATCGAGGACGTCAAACAGCTGCTCGAGCGCTACCAGATGGCGCTCAAAAAGACAGGGGAACAGCTTGGTTGGGCGTACGAACAGGCCGCTTTCCCGTATACGGTCCGCATACACGAATCCGTTCTCTACTTGCAAGGCGACGGCCGCTTGTACAAAGGGATGGCGATTTCCGTGCGAACAGCTGGAGAAGAGACATTCATTGACATCGCACTGCCGCCGGGGGCGACGCATGGGGATAAAGGGAAGGCCAATGAATTCAGCAAATGGCTGGCGAAAACGCTCGGCGGTGAACTGCACTTGTTCAGCGGCCGGACAATGGTGTTTGGCAGCGCGTAAACAGCGGGCATTCGACCGCTGTTTTTTATTGAACGGCCTGCCAAATGACATGCTGACCGGCAAAGTACACCGCCGCCGTCCCAATCGTCGTCAGCGCCGCCTTGCGCGTCGCCAAGCCGAGCTGGCGGGCCAGCAAAAACGCGATGTACATAAAGATGCACAGCATCAGCCCGCGGAAAAACAGGCGGTCTCTTCCTGACAGCCACTCGATCAATGAGAAACTGCTCCAAATCATCATCTGCATCAAAAATGCAACGTAAGCTTTCATTTCAACTCCATCTCCCGCTTGTTCTTTACCATAACGATATGAAGCGAGAGCGGAAAATAGTATGGGAAATTGGACAAGAAATGGACCAGGCCGCTCCTTCGGACAAAAGACTGTCGACCGGGCGCAGCAACAGGCGAACATACAGCTGTCGCCGCAGATTCATTTCTTTTCTGCCAATCATCTTGCTTCTGGATGATGTTCCCTGCTTATTGCACCGCAGGAAAAAGGTGCCCCGCTGTGTTTGGGGCACCTTCGTTTTCCGTTACTTCGCAATGATATGAATCGGCGTGCCAAGCGCCACTTCCGCCGCTTCCATGGCGATTTCGCCAAGCGTCGGGTGGGCATGAATCGTCAACGCGATATCTTCCGCCGTCATGCCGGCTTCAATGGCCAGCCCAAGCTCGGCGATCATATCCGAGGCGTTCGGGCCGATGATTTGCGCTCCAATCACAACGCCGTCTTCTTTGCGGACGACAAGCTTCAGGAAACCGTCCGTATCGTTGAGTGACAGAGCGCGGCCGTTGGCGGCAAACGGGAATTTCGCCGTAATGACGTCGATGCCTTCCTCTTTCGCCTGTTGTTCAAAGTAGCCGACCGAGGCGCATTCCGGATCGGAGAAGACCACAGCCGGAATGGCGATGTAATCCACTACCGACGGATGGCCGGCGATGGCTTCCGCCGCCACTTTCCCTTCATACGACGCTTTATGAGCAAGCGCCGGGCCTGGAACGATGTCGCCGATGGCGAAAATGTTCGGCACGCTTGTCCGGCATTGTTGGTCCACTTCAATCAAGCCGCGGTTCGTCATTTTGATGCCGATTTGTTCAAGACCAAGTTCATCTGTATTCGGTCGGCGGCCGACCGTCACCAACACATAGTCGGCGTCGATCGTTTTCGTTTCGCCGTTCGCCTCATACGTGACCGTCACGCCGTCTGCACGCTCTTCGGCTCCTTTTGCGAGCGCATTCGTCACAACTTCGACCCCTTTGTTCTTCAGACGGCGCTTAATGATGGACACCATTTGCTTTTCAAAGCCGGATAAAATCTCACCGGCCCCTTCAAGAATCGTCACTTTCGCACCAAAATTGGCGTAAGCCGTACCGAGTTCGATGCCGATGTAGCCGCCGCCGATGACAACGAGCGATTTCGGGATTTCCCCGAGGTTGAGCGCACCGGTCGAGTCGAGAATGCGGCCGGAAAACTTGAAGTTCGGCAGCTCGATCGGACGCGAACCGGTGGCCAGAATCGCGTTTTTAAACGTATACGTCTGCGCGCTATCGCCGTTGACCACGCGCACCGTATTGGCGTCGACGAAGTACGCTTCCCCCTTGACGATGTCGACTTTGTTGCCTTTGAGAAGTCCTTCGACGCCGCCCGTCAATTTTTTGACGATGCTCGCTTTCCATTCTTGCACTTTCGAGAAATCAACCGTGACGTTTTCCGCCTTGATGCCCATCTCTTCGGAATGCTTCGCCTGCTCGTAGCGATGGCTTGCCGAGATAAGCGCCTTGGACGGGATGCAACCGACGTTTAAGCAGACGCCGCCCAAATTTCCTTTTTCCACAATCGTCACTTTTTGGCCGAGCTGTGCGGCGCGGATGGCGGCGACATAGCCGCCAGGGCCGGCGCCAACGACGAGCGTTTCTGTTTCAATTGCAAAATCGCCAACTACCATCGTTTTACGCCTCCATTAATAATAATTCTGGATCGCTTAACAGCTGCTTGATATGGTTGAGCGCTTTTTGCGCCGTCGCTCCGTCGATCATCCGATGGTCAAAGCTCAACGAGAGCGCCAAGACCGGAGCAGCGACAATTTCACCGTCGCGGACGATCGGTTTTTCGGCAATGCGGCCGATGCCAAGAATCGCCACTTCCGGATGGTTGATGACCGGCGTAAACCATTGCCCGCCGGCTGAGCCGATGTTCGTGATCGTGCACGATGCGCCTTTCATTTCGTTTGGCATCAGTTTGCCTTCGCGCGCTTTTTCAGCGAGTTCGTTGATTTCCTTCGCCAGCGCGAAAATCGGCTTCCGGTCGGCATGTTTAATGACCGGCACGAGCAACCCTCGATCCGTATCAGCGGCGATGCCGATGTTGTAGTAATGCTTATGAATAATTTCCTCCGTCGCATCGTCGATCGACGTATTCAGCACCGGATATTCACGCAGCGCGGAAACAAGCGCTTTGACGACATACGGCAAGAACGTCAGCTTGATGCCTTTTTCCGCGGCAATGGCCTTGAATTTTTTTCGGTGAGCAACAAGCTTCGTCACATCGGCTTCGTCCATCAGCGTCACGTGCGGGGCCGTATGTTTCGAATGCACCATGGCCTTGGCGATCGCCCGACGGATGCCGCTCATTTTCTCGCGCGTTTCCGGGAATTCGCCTTCCGGCACAACCGGTTTCGCCGCTGGCGCTTGCGGCGCTGCCTTCTCTTCCGCCGCTTGCGGCGTCGGCTCAGCCGCGGCTTTCGCGCCGCCGGCGAGGAAGGCATCAATATCTTCTTTCAAAATGCGGCCGTTTTTCCCCGTGCCTTGGACGAGGCGGATATCGACGCCTTTTTCACGCGCATATTTGCGCACAGACGGCATCGCGATGACGCGGCGGTTCGGGTCGGCTTCCGCTTCGGCCGCCGGTGCGCTCGGAGCAGCGGTCTCAACCATTTCCTTTTTCGACACCGTTTCCGCTTTTTCCTCTTTTTTCACTTCTTCGTGTTCTTGTCCTTTAAACGTCATGTTTTCATAGCCCGGCGCATCGAGCGTAATGAGCGTTTGCCCGACCGTCGCCACCGTTCCTTCCGGGACGAGAATCTCAAGCACTTTCCCCTTGACAGGAGATGGGATCTCGACGACCGCTTTGTCGTTTTGCACTTCGCACAACACGTCGTCTTCGTTCACTTCATCGCCCGGCTTGACGAACCATTTGACGATCTCGCCTTCGTGAATGCCTTCGCCAATGTCCGGCAGCTTAAATTCAAATGCCACTGTAGGTCGACCTCCTATCGTTTGCCGAAAATGAGCGGGGGAAGGCGCTTCGCTCCCCCGGACTTGTCCACATTAGAAGTTGATCACTTTTTTCGCCGTCTCGATCACGTCTTTAAAGTTCGGCAGCCACACCGATTCTGCTTGAGCGAACGGATAGACGGTATCCGGCGCGGCGACGCGCAATACAGGCGCCTCAAGGCTTAAAATCGCGCGCTCGTTAATTTCAGCAACGACGTTGGCGGCGATGCCGGCTTGCCGTTGTGCTTCTTGAACGACGATGGCGCGGCCCGTTTTTTCGACCGAACCAATGATCGTCTCAATATCGAGCGGCTGCACGGTGCGCAAGTCGACGACTTCGGCAGAAATGCCTTCTTTCTCTAATTCTGCCGCCGCCTTTAACGATTCATGCACCATGGCCCCGTACGCGATAATCGTAATGTCTTTCCCTTCACGCTTAATGTCTGCTTTACCGATCGGAATTGTGTACTCCCCTTCGGGCACCTCTTGTCGGAACGAACGGTACAGTTTCAAATGCTCAAGGAAAATAACCGGGTCGTTGTCGCGGATCGCCGAGATGAGCAATCCTTTCGCATCATACGGCGTCGACGGGATGACGACTTTCAAGCCCGGCTGTTGGGCGACGAGTCCTTCTAAGCTGTCTGAGTGCAATTCTGGCGTATGGACGCCGCCGCCAAACGGCGAACGAATCGTAATCGGAACATGGTAGCGGCCGCCAGTGCGGTAGCGGATGCGCGCCATTTGTCCGCAAATCGCATCCATCGCCTCATAGACGAACCCGAAAAACTGAATTTCCGGCACTGGGCGAAACCCTTGCAAGGCCAAGCCGATCGCCAAACCGCCGATCCCCGATTCGGCCAGCGGCGTATCAAACACACGTTCTTCGCCAAACTCAGCTTGCAGCCCTTCGGTCACCCGGAATACGCCGCCGTTGACCCCAACGTCTTCGCCAAACACCAGCACGTTCGGATCGTTTCTCATCTCGATGCGCAGCGCATCGGTGATCGCTTGAACCATTGTCATTTGCGCCATGGCTTACTTCGACTCCTTCTCTTTATAAATTTCATACTGCTCTTTTAAGTTCGCCGGCAGCTCTTCGAACATGATGCTGATTAAGTCGGTCACTTTTTGTTTCGGCGTTTCGTCCGCTTTTTTGATCGCTTCCTTGATGTCCTCTTTCGCCTGCTCGATGACGCGGTTTTCTTCCTCTTCGCTCCATAAACCTTTCGCTTCTAAAAACTTGCGGAAGCGGACAAGCGGGTCTTTTTTCGCCCATTCGTTTTCGAGTTCTTTCGAACGATAGCGCGTCGGATCGTCGCCGGACATCGTGTGCGGACCGTAGCGGAAGCAAAGCGTTTCGATGAGCGTCGGCCCTTCGCCGTTAATGGCGCGTTCGCGGGCTGCTTTCACCGCGGCGTAGACCGCAAGCGGATCCATGCCGTCGACTTGAATGCCCGGAATGCCGGCAGCGACCGCTTTTTGCGCCAATGTTTTGGCGATCGTTTGCTTCTCCACTGGCGTCGAGATGGCAAAGCGGTTGTTTTGCACAACAAAGATGGCCGGTGCCTTAAACGCCCCCGCGAAGTTGATCCCTTCATAAAAGTCGCCTTGCGATGTGCCCCCATCGCCGGTATATGTAATGGCCACCGCCTTTTTGCCCCGCATTTTCAAGCCGAGCGCCACGCCGGCCGCTTGAATGTATTGGGCGCCGATGATGATTTGCGGCGGCAAGACGTTGACGCCTTCAGGAATTTGGTTGCCATGAAAGTGGCCGCGCGAGAACAAAAACGCTTGATAAAGCGGAAGCCCGTGCCAAATGATTTGCGGAACGTCGCGATATCCCGGCAAAATGAAATCTTCTTTCTCAAGCGCAAAATGGCTGGCGATTTGGCTCGCTTCTTGCCCGGCGGTCGGCGCGTAAAACCCGAGTCGGCCTTGGCGGTTCAACGAAATGGAGCGCTGGTCGAGGATGCGCGTATACACCATGCGGCGCATCAGCTCTTTCAGCTGCTCATCGCTTAACTCCGGCATCGCCTCTTCGTTGACGATTTCGCCTTCTTCATTCAAAATTTGAAACATCGGGAACTGCTCGGCTACTTTCTCGAGCTGCTCCGCAAATCGAAACTGGGAGGTTTTCACACCCATGTCATCCACCTCTGCCTTTCATTAGAAATTTTAGAAATGAGAATACATTCGCCCATATACTATTAATGTACCCAAAATGAAAGAGAAATAAAAAACGGCCGCCATCCGGCGCCAACACAAGCAACAAAGGCGCCGAAATCTGTTTCACTATTTTTCAAGACTGAATTAGTACAATATGCATTTGCAAGTTTTAGTTTACACGTTCTTGGATCAACCGTCAACGACTTTGATTTCTCATGTTTTTTTGCTTTATTTTTTGGGTGAAATTGGAATTGGCAATATTCCGCCCACAAACTGTTATATTACATTCCTCACCATCTGTATGAGTTCTGTATTATATTTTCACAAAATATAAAACACACAGTGGCTTGACAAGATAATGAAAACGTTTTCTCGAATTTGTCTTATTGTTTTCCTTATACTCGAATAATATATTCGTGCGGTTGCGTTTTTATTTACGATCGATGCTCATTTTGTTAGACTAAACGATAGACAGCGATGCCAAACGTAGGGAGTGAACGAAGCGAATGATCACGATGAAGGACATCATCAAAGAGGGGCACCCGACATTGCGGAAAATCGCCGAACCCGTTCCGTTGCCGCCTTCAGAGGAAGATAAGCGCATTTTGCAAAGCTTGCTTGACTACGTGAAAATGAGCCAAGACCCGGAGCTGGCAGCTAAATACGGCCTGCGGCCCGGCATTGGCCTTGCCGCCCCGCAAATCAACGTCTCAAAGCGGATGATCGCCGTCCATGTCACCGATGAAAACGGGACGCTGTACAGCTACGCCTTGTTCAATCCGAAAATCGTCAGCCATTCCGTCCAGCAATGTTACTTGACGACCGGGGAAGGCTGCCTGTCGGTCGACCGCGACGTGCCAGGGTATGTGCCGCGCTATGCCCGCATCACGGTCACTGGGACGACGATCGACGGCGAAGAAGTCACACTGCGCTTGAAAGGGCTGCCGGCCATCGTCTTCCAACATGAAATCGATCATTTAAACGGCATTATGTTCTATGACCGCATCAACCCCGATGACCCGTTTCAAGTGCCGGACGGGGCGATTCCAATCGGGCGCTAAAAAGCCCGCTGTCAATGGCGAGCGGCCTCGCCGAAAAGGCCAAGGCCGCTTTTTATCGGATGAGCTGCAGCTGTTTCAATCCGTACCAAATGCCTTCCTTATCGACCGGTTTCGTAACGAAGTCGGCGACCCTTTTCACTTCCTCATGGGCGTTGCCCATCGCCACCCCGGTTCCGACGAACGAGAGCATTTCAATGTCATTCAATCCGTCGCCGAACGCGTACACATCCTTCTTATCGATCCCGAGCTTTTCGATCATCATGCGGATGCCTTCCGCCTTCGAGCCCCCTGCCGGCAGCACATCCGTCGAGACGTCATGCCAACGGACGAAGCGAAATTCGGGATAGTTGCGCACATACGGTTCTTCTTCCTCGGCGCGGCAAAACAGAAGCGCTTGATAAATGTCTTTGTTCTCATAATAAAGAGGGTCGACAGGCGGGTGGGCGAATTTTAGACTCGCCATGCTGACGTGGATGTGCGGATGGTCGCCGATGCTCGCTCTCATTTTCTCCGCATCCATAAAGACGAGCGGATGGCCGTTTTTGTGGGCTTCCTCTGTCAGCGCCCTGACTTTCTCGCGCCGGAGCGGCTGCTTGTATAACACGTTCCCTTCAAAAACGACGTACTGACCGTTGAAGCTGACGAACGAATCGATGCCAAGCTGTTTGCGCACATGCTCAAACATAAACGGAGCGCGTCCGGTGGCGATGGCGACATAAACGCCCGACTGCTTCAGGCGGCGAACCGCTTCGATCGTTGACAGCGGCAGCTGCTTTTGCTCATCAAGAAGCGTGCCGTCGATGTCGAAAAAGACGATTTTTCTGCCCACGTTCACTTCCCCTTGTTAAAAAATTGTTCATTGTCTACCGTACTGAAAAACGCCCGGAATGTCAACCAAGAGGCACGATCTGTTCCATTTTTACCCATGAAAAACAAACCTCCGCCTACATATCATATATAATAGAACATTTACTTTCGCCGCAAAATGAGTACAATAAAAGGTAAGGAGTGATGAAACATGTTGAAAAAGCTGAAAAAAAAGCTGCTTCAACAGTGGAAAGACCTGCTCCGGAAAAAATTGATCGCCTGACCGTTACAACAACAGCCCTTCCATTCGAAGGGCTTCTTTCCCACTTTGGCGAATAAAGCGGGCAACATTCGTCAAAGATGATGCATATCGTCGGCACATCTCACGCCTGTTTTTTGCTTTTGGCAACAAAATACATGAAAAGAACGTTACATTCTTATATAATAGATAGAGCAACCATTGTACGATAAGGAGAGATTTCACGATGATTTTCAAAGTGTTTTACCAAGAAAACGCAGACGAGGCGCCCGTGAGAGAAAAAACGAAAACACTCTACATCGAAGCAGAATCAGAGCGGGATGTACGCCGAAAACTCGAAGGCCGTCCGATCAATATTGAGTATATTCAGCCGTTAGAGGGAGCGCATCTAGAATACGAAAAGAAAAGCCCGAACTTTCAAGTATTGGAGATTTCATCATGAAGCTGTTGACAGATCAGCAAGTTGGCGTTTTTGCCCTCGGCGGACTGGGTGAAATTGGAAAAAATACATACGGCGTACAATTCCAAGACGAAATCATTGTCATTGACGCAGGCATTAAGTTTCCGGAAGATGAGCTGCTCGGGATCGACTATGTCATTCCAGACTACTCCTATTTAGTGAAGCACGCGGACAAAGTGAAAGGACTGTTCATCACCCACGGGCACGAAGACCATATCGGCGGCATTCCGTATTTGCTCCGGCAGGTGAACATCCCGATTTACGGCGGCAAATTAGCGCTTGGGCTGATTCGCAATAAGCTTGAGGAACATGGATTGTTGCGCCAAGCGAAACTCATTGAGATTCGCGAAGACGATGTCATCCGCTTTCAAAAAACGGCCGTCACCTTTTTCCGGACGACACACAGCATTCCGGACAGCTACGGTATTGTTGTGAAAACGCCAGTCGGGCAAATCGTTCACACTGGGGATTTTAAATTCGACTTTACGCCGGTCGGCGAGCCGGCCAATTTGACAAAAATGGCCGAAATTGGGAAAGAAGGAGTTCTTTGCCTGCTGTCGGACAGCACGAACAGCGAGATCCCGCATTTTACGATGTCGGAGCGGCGCGTCGGTGAAAGCATTCACGACATTTTCCGCAAGGTGGAAGGACGCATCATTTTCGCCACATTTGCATCAAACATCCACCGTCTCCAACAGGTGACGGAAGCAGCCGTCGCCAACAACCGAAAAATCGCTGTCTTCGGTCGAAGCATGGAAGCGGCGATTGAGATCGGACAAGACCTCGGCTATATCAAATGTCCGAAAGGCACGTTCGTCGACGCGAACGAAATCAACCGCCTACCGGCCAACCGGGTGACGATTTTATGCACCGGCAGCCAAGGGGAGCCGATGGCCGCCTTGTCGCGCATCGCCAACGGCACGCACCGGCAAATTCAAATCATCCCAGGCGACACGGTCGTCTTTTCCTCATCGCCGATTCCGGGCAACACGGTGAGCGTCAACCGGACAATCAACATGCTGTACCGCGCCGGCGCAGAAGTCATCCATGGCCCGCTCAACGACATCCATACGTCCGGCCACGGTGGGCAGGAAGAACAAAAATTGATGATCCGGCTGATGAAGCCGAAATATTTCATGCCGATCCACGGCGAATACCGCATGCAAAAAATGCACGCCAAGCTCGCCATCGACTGCGGCGTGCCGGAGGAAAACTGCTTTATTATGGACAACGGCGAAGTGCTTGGCATCAGCGACAAAGAAGCGCGCATCGTCGGCAAGATCCCGTCCGGCTCCGTCTACATCGACGGCAGCGGTGTCGGCGACATCGGCAACATCGTCTTGCGCGACCGCCGCATTTTGTCTGAGGAAGGGCTCGTGATTGTCGTCGTCAGCATCAACATGAAAGAGTTCAAAATCGCCGCCGGCCCGGACATTATTTCTCGCGGCTTCGTCTATATGCGTGAGTCAGGTGACTTAATCAGCGAAGCGCAAGTGTTGATCTCCAAGCATCTCGAAAAAGTGCTGGAACGGAAAACGAACCAATGGTCGGAGATCAAAAACGAAATTACGGAAACGCTCGCTCCGTTCTTGTACGAGCGGACGAAACGGCGGCCAATGATTTTGCCGATCATCATGGAAATCTAAAGAAAAAAGGGCGTCCTTGTAAAAGGATGCCCTTTTTCCGTCATCATCATGCACAGGCCGCCTGCCAGCCGTCAACCGACCACTTTTTCCTCAAACCGGTCAATGTCGCTGTCAGCGCCGATGACGACCAACACGTCGCCTTTGCGGATGATTTCCGAGGCGAGCGGGGAGACGATGACGCTTGTTCCACGCTTGATGGCGACGATGTTGATGCCATAGCGGGCGCGGATGTCAAGCTCCAAAAGCGAATGGCCGTCAAGCCGCTCGCTTGCCACGATTTCGACAATGCTGTATTTGTCCGACAGCTCCAGATAATCTAGGACGTTGTTGGAAATCAAGTTGTGGGCGATCCGCTCGCCCATGTCCCGTTCTGGATGCACGATTTGGTCAGCGCCGATTTTTTTCAGCACTTTCTCATGGTAATCGTTCGTTGCCTTGACCGTAATATAGTTGACGCCGAGCTCTTTTAAAATCAGGGTCGTCAAAATGCTCGCCTGGATGTTGTCGCCGATCGCGACAATGACATGGTCGAAGTTGCGGATGCCTAAACTTTTCAGCACGTTTTCATCGGTCGTGTCGCCGACGACGGCGTGCGAAGCGATCGACGCAAATTCGTTTACCCGGTCTTCATCAATATCGATGGCCAATACTTCCATCCCTTGTTCGCTCAGCGTCCGGCAGATGCTGCCGCCAAAGCGCCCGAGGCCGATGACGGCAAACTGTTTCTTTTTCATTGACACTCCTCCATCGTTGATCAAGCATTGTTTCTTCCCCTTATTTTAGCAAAAAAGAAAAAGGAACGAAAACGTTCTTCGTTCCTTTTCCACCATTCCTTTACGCTATGCGATTTCGCCATTTCGCCAAAAACGGGCTGCCAGCGCACACAGTCCGAACGTTCGTCATCAGCGAAGTTTTTCTTCGACTTTTTGGCAAATCTCTTCTGCGGTGAGCCCGCTCGCTTCAATGACCGGACCGGACGTCACGATGTTGTGAATGCCGGCGATATTGGCGTCCAGGCCGGTAATGACGCAGCAGTCGCAGCCTCTTGCGTCTTGCTCCCCTCGGAGCGGCACAACGTCATATCCTCGCTCTTTCAACGCTTCCTGTACGTCCGTCAACGATGGCTCAACACCAATTTTCGCCATCACAATCCACCTCCTCACACTCATTAATGTGTGTTGCTAGAGGCGGAACTATACTTCATTCTGCGTTTCCTTTCCATGAAAAATAGTCGATTAAAAACGCGATGGCGCGGTCGATCGCTTCCTCGTTCGGAGCCAGTTTTGCATGGTGCAGCCCATATGGTGAGGCGACGCCAAGCCAAAACATAAAACCCGGGATGTCCGCCAGCATATAGCCGAAATCTTCGCCAGTCATCGCTTCTTTGCAACGGATCACATTCACGCCGCCGTGCGCCTTGGCAAACTTCATAAATTCCGCTGTCAGATCCGGATCATTATACACTTCATGGTACATGGCACCGTAATCGATGGATGCTTCACATTCGTACGCGACTTCAATGCCATGCACGATCGCTTCAATCCGCCGCTTCACCTTCTGCATCGCTGCAGTCGACAGCGTCCGAATCGTTCCTTCGAGCCGGGCGTGCTCCGCAATGACGTTCTGCACCGTCCCGCCGGCAATTTTTCCGATCGTAATGACCGCGCTGTCGAGCGGATCGACGTTGCGGGCGACGATCGACTGCAGCTGCGTCACCAATGCGCAGGCGGCGACGACCATGTCATTCGCTAAATGCGGAAACGCCGCGTGGCCACCTTTCCCCTTCAGATCGATAAACAGCTCCGACGTATTGGCAAACAGCAACCCTTCTTTCGTTGCAATCGTGCCGACGGGATATTCCGGCGCAATATGCAAGGCGACGATGATATCCGGCTTCCATTCCCGCATGATGTCGCTTTCTAACATCGGCTTTGCTCCGCCCGGTCCTTCCTCGGCCGGCTGGAATACAAACAGCAAATCGTCTTTCAGTGGATGATGAGCAAAATGGGTGAGCACACCAAGAGCGATGCTCATATGCACATCGTGGCCGCACGCGTGCATGCGCCCTTCATGTTTCGACCGATACGGCAAGCCGGTCTCCTCGCGAATCGGCAGCCCGTCCATATCGGCGCGGTAGCCGATCGTTTTGCGCGGCGATGTTCCGTTGACTTTGACGAAAATCCCCGTTTTCCACGTCCGGACTTGAAGCCGCTCTTGCGGCAGGGACTGGATATAGCGAAGCAAATATTGCTGCGTTTTAAACTCCTGAAACCCAAGCTCCGGAATTTGATGCAAGTCGCGGCGAATGGCGACAAATGGGCTGATCGCAGACATCGTCTCTCCTCCATGGGCAAAAAAGCTGTCCTCGTGTGAAGGGACAGCTTTTATGATGATTATAATTGGCGAAGCTCCTGCTTAATCTCCGTTTTCGCCCGCGTTTGCTCGTCGATCTGCTTAATGACGCGCGCCGGCACGCCGGCCACGACCGTATACGGCGGCACGTCTTCGACAACAACGGCGCCGGCAGCCACAACCGCTCCTTTGCCGACCGTGACGCCTTCCAAAATAACGGCATTCGCCCCGACGAGCACATCGTCTTCAATGACGACCGGCTTGGCTGATGGCGGCTCGATCACGCCTGCCAACACCGCGCCGGCGCCGATATGGCAGTTTTTCCCGACCGTCGCCCGGCCGCCGAGCACCGCATTCATGTCGATCATCGTTCCTTCGCCGACGACGGCGCCGATATTGATGACCGCTCCCATCATAATGACGGCGTTGTCGCCGATTTCGACATGGTCGCGGATGATGGCGCCCGGCTCAATGCGCGCCTTGATGCCTTTCAAATCCAGGAGCGGAATGGCCGAGTTGCGGCGGTCGTTCTCGACGACATAGTCCTCGATTTTGTCTTGATTCGCTTCGATTGCCGCTTGAATGTCTTGCCATTCGCCAAACACGACGCCGACGTTGCCCGTGATAAATGTTTTGGCGCTTGAGCCGAAATCGATGCCTTCGAGATCCCCTTTTATGTATACTTTGACTGGTGTCGATTTTTTGCTGTTTTGAATAAAGGAAATGATTTCATTGGCGTCCATCATCTTCATGGGCGATATCCTCCTTTACACCTGTATTCTTTTTTACTTTAGCAAAACAGAGATCATTGTGACAAGCACAAATTCATCGAGCAAAATGCTGTAAATATCTTCTCGAAGGCTTGCACTTGCGGAAGTTGCCACGCAGCTTCCGAACTGATCAGCCAAAGCCAGCTGCTCTTGTTATTGCACACGATTATCTTTCTGCTCATTGTTCAGCCTCTTTTCGGCCTAGCTTCCGGCCGCCATTAGGCCTGTGCAGCTGTTTATTCAGTTGCTTCAGTACTTCCCGTCGAGTGAAAATGCCTGCAAAATATCCGTCGTCATTTTCCACACACACGAACGGATGATTGACAATAAGCCCCACTGCCTTCATCAGGCTGTCGTCAAGCCGCAGGCGCGGAATGTTTCGGTTCATCACTTCTTCGACCTTCATCGTCTCGAGACGTTCAAATTCGATGCGCTCCAATCCTAAAATTGCATCCATCATCATCGTCATGCTGATGAGCCCATGCAGTTTATACGATGTATCGAGAACTGGAATCGCTGAATAGCCGGTTTTCGTCAGGACGAGCAGCGCATGATCCAAATAATTTCCCGGCTGCACATGCGCCACTTTATCCGCCGGAATCAGAAATGGCTTGACAGTCATTTGCATGAATTCATTGTGTTCCCATGTCATGCCGATGTTCCGCCTTTCTTCTGCATCTTCTCCTCTCCACATTGTTATCATACCATAAAAAAGACTATCGCTTCCTGCGATAGCGATAGTGCACAACAATTTTTATCCTTCCTCTTCCTCTGTCAACAGTCGGTCGTATAAACGCAACAGCTGCCGGTACCGGTGTTCATCGACCTCCTTGTCTCCGTTTTCGATATCCGCCAGCTCGGAGCGGATGAGCTCGAGTGCATATTGCTGGCTGAACAAAACGTCAAGCAATAACGCCGCTTCCTCGCCCGACAGCCTTGTCGGCAGCCGCTTCGTCATCTCCATTCCCCCTTTGCCTCTTCCGCTTCCATATATATTCGCCGGCAAAGGAAAAAAGTCGTGGAAAAAAGCGTCATTTGCGGACAGGCAAAAAGGCCACCCATATGAATGGAATGGCCTTTTTTTCAATAATAGCGCAACGCCAAATAACCAATGGCAAAAATGGCGAGCAAGACAGCGAGTACGTAAGCGAGGAACACCGGGTTGCGCAAGTAGGCATGCTCCTCGACCGTTTTCGGAATCGGCCCGTCAAGCTCCCCTTGCCAACGCTGTTGGCGGCCGAGACGGACCGTATAGATAAATCCAATCACCGCAATCAATACAGAAAGGACAGATAATACGAAAGTCAGCTGTGCCATACGTTTCACCTCATGCTTACTTTGCCGCAATGAGGCGATTTTATGCAGTCAATAATGGGCGTCATGCTCAAACAAATAGCTGTACGACAAGTCAATAAACAAGTAATGGCGCTCATCGATCGGATACGAATACGTCCGGATCGTTTCCCCTGTTTCAATATCCGTGTATAAATCGGACAAAATCCCTCTTCGGCGCGAGCGCATGCGAATAATGTTTTCCAAAAAATACGGGCGCCAGCTCCAGTTTTTCATATAATATTGCGGCTGAAGCTCCCACCGGCCGCCGCGCTTGAACATATTGCCCGACTGCTGGAAGCCGTCCTCATCACAAACATAAATGCGGAAGCAAACATCGTCGAGCTCGCCGGCCAACAAGGAAATGAGCTCGTTAAAATCGGCGGCTTTTTTGTATTTGCCAAGCAGCGCGCTGATCCGCTGCTGAAACTGCTCAGCAATTTGATACAGCGTTTCAAGCTTTTTCTTTTCCTGCTGGATGAAGCGATGGCACTCTTGGCGGAGCAAGTCTTTCAACAAATCGCGCGGCACAACCTCTGGCGCCGGCTTGGCCAAATAATACCCTTGATAATAGCGGCCGCCATGCCGCCAAGCATACTGAAGCTGAAATGACGTTTCGATGTCCTCATACAGGAGCGTCGCTCCGATTTTGCGCGCCAACAGCGAAATCGAGTGAACGATTTCCTGGTATGCTTGATGAACGGACGTTTTCCGCAATTCACGCAAATCGATTTTTAAAATGTCAGGCGACAAGACGCCGATTCGCTCAAGATGAATGCTATGTTCGGCGATGTTGTCGACCGCCACTTTAACGCCGTATGTACGAAGATACGTCAATAAATGGCTGAGCTGATCGACGTCTCCCTTGAAATGCTGCTCGTTGATTTCCAAAACGATGCGGCTTGGGGCCAACCCTTTCGCTTCATAGGAGAGAAGCAGCTGCAAAAACGACTCGCCGCGGTCAAGCATCAGCAAGTTGGCGTCGCGGTTTAAAAAAATGAGCAGCGTTTGATCATCAAGCGACAGAAAATAGTCGAGCGCTTTTTTCGTGATCACATCATCCACTTCGATGCGAAATTCTTCTGGAATGGTTTCATCGTGAAAAAACGGCCCAAGGCTGACCGGCCCTGTTTCCGTTTGAAACCGACCGAGCACTTCATAGCCGACGACCCCATGCTCATCGGCGCTGAAAATCGGTTGATAGTGCGGAATCACTTGCGGCAAGTTGGCCATCACGTCTAATGCATCCATCGTGTTCACCTCATCCCCATCGACCATCTTTGCCTTTATTATAGCATAATTGCCCAATCGTTCCTGACTCGTAAAAAAAGCGGCTCCCCTGACAGCAGGGAATCCGCTTGTGACAAAGGCCGTTGCGTGCAATGAGCCGGTTGCCCGCGATAAATGAAGAAATACCGCCTGCAATCCCTTTTGGGTGAGGACCATCTTGCTTTATGGCAAATTTGATTAAAACGGCCGCCGGTTCAGCCATTGGCCGCCGTCGACTGTGATGCAAGCGCCGTTAATGTAAGCGGCTTCATCCGAAAGCAAAAACGAAGCGACCGCCGCGATTTCTTCCGGCGTCCCGAGCCGCCCGAGCGGCACGCTTTCCAACGTCATCCGCTCCGCTTCCTCTGATTCCCAAAGCCGCTCCGCCCCGCCGGTCCGCTCAATCGGTCCGGGAGCGATCGCATTGACGCGGAAGCCGTACTTTTTCCCCCATTCCACAGCAAGCGTGCGCGTCATTGCCAGCACTCCAGCCTTGGCGCTCGCTGAATGAATGACCCCGGCGCCGGCATGCCAGGCATATGTCGCAACGATGTTGATAATGTTCCCTTTCAAGCCGCGCTGAATCCAGTAGTTGCCGACTTCCCGGCTGCAGTAAAACGTGCCGTTTAACACAATGTTAATGACGCTGTTCCAGCCGTTGATCGACAACTTTTCCGCCGGGCAAATGAAATTGCCAGCCGCGTTGTTGATGAGGGCATCGATGCGGCCGAATTCCGCATCAGTCCGCTCCACCATGTGCGCCACTTGTTCCGGGTTGCGCACATCCATCGGGATCGTAAGCACTTTCCCTCCATCCGGCGCGGCGATTTCCCGCTTGGCCTCTTCGAGCGCCTCGGCCCGCCTTCCCGTAATGACGACGTTGGCCCCATCAGAAACAAACCGCTTCGCCATATATTTCCCCATTCCGCTCGACCCGCCGGTCACAATGATCACTTTTCCGTTCATCCATTTCTCCTCCTATGACTGATTACTCATTCATTTTTATCATATCATAAAATAGTGGAATATTCGAACATCTTAGTCCTCCTATTGTCCTTTTCCCTCTCTTTTCGTTATAATAAAGCTGCTTGTGAAAGGACGGCGAAACGATGCACCATATCGAAACAACCAAACTAAGCCGGCGCGCCTTTTTGAAAAAGCTGGCGCGCACAAGTTTCAGCGCAGCGCTGGCGATGGCAGCCGCCTCTGGATACGCCCGCTGGATTGAGCCAGCCGAGCTGACCGTGACGCACCATGCGCTGTCGCATCCGCTGATCCCAAAGTCGTTTGCCGGCGTCAAGCTGCTGCAGTTCAGTGATCTCCATCTCGGCCATTATTACGGCTTGAAACGCTTTTACCGCATTATCGGCCTCATCAACGAACTCGGGCCCGATCTCGTCGTATTCACAGGTGATCTGCTCCATGAGGCGAACCGGTATCCGCACGTCAACGCGGTCGCTGAGGCGTTGGCTGGCGTCCGTGCTCCTCTTGGAAAATTTTGCATTTACGGAAACCATGATCACGGCGGCTACGGGACAGATATTTACCGTCGATTGATGGAACGAGCCGGGTTCCGCGTTCTCGTCAATGAGCATGCACTCGTCCGGCGCGGCCATGACGCCATCGCTATCGCCGGCAGCGACGATATGATGCTCGGACGCCCGGACTGGTCGAAAATGACGAACGGCATTCCGCGGGCGACATATACGATCGCCCTCGTTCATGAGCCGGACGGTGCCATTGAGGCTCGCCGCTTCCCTATTCACGTTCAACTCTCCGGCCATAGCCACGGCGGGCAAATTCAGTTGCCGTTTATCGGACCGCTCATCACGCCGCCGTTGTCTGAGCGGTATTATGAAGGGTTTTACCACGTCGGCGGACTCTTGTTGTACGTCAACCGCGGCCTTGGCACAACAAGGGTGCCGCTTCGCTTCTTCGCTCCGCCGGAGTTGACCGTTTTTTCGCTTACCCCCGGATAGAAGTAGGACAAACCGGGCAACAACACCGCTTCCTATGTTATAATAGAAAGAAAAAAGGAGACATGCCGATGAAACCGGTGCAATTGACGGTCGACAATATTGCCAAAGCGATTTTTACCGTCAACCGCCATGCCAAAACAGCATTGAACCCTTCGTTTCTTTATCTTCTGAAGAAAAAAGCGATCGAGAAGCTGCTTGAGGAGGGCAAGGCGAAAAAAGTGGGCCTCCATTTTTCCCGCAATCCGAGATACAGCCAACAGCAATCCGACGTGCTTGTCGCCGTCGGCGACTACTACTTCCACATTCCACCGACAAAACAAGATTTCGCCGCCCTTCCGCACCTTGGCTCTCTCAACGATTCATACCGCAACCCTCCAGCTCGGATGCCGCTGTCAGAGGCAAAAGCCATTCTCATCGCCTACACCGGACTGAAGGAAAAGCCGGAACAAAAGCCGAAACGGCTGACAAGACCCGTATTTAAACGGCTCGGCGACCGCTATTAAGCGGACGCCGGTTTTTTTCAACAGTGGGCACATCTTAGCGCCGGGTCGGCAACAGGGGCATCGATGTCTCTTTTGCTTCAACCTGCTTTTTCGCCCACCCTGTCTTGCAATGAAAGTCCCCTCTCGTTTTCGCTGCACTAAGAGGCCGGTGAAAAGCAACCATTTTCCCTAAATTGATGATTCTCGAATGAAGAGGAGAACAATATCCGTAAGGCTTCTCCATTTGAGGAGAAACATGATTGGGCCGCCTTTCCTGTTCAATCACCGGCCTTCTAAAACAAATAAGCCAGCCGCTGTTCTGTCGGCTACGCTGAGACCCCTTTCCTCTTTATGCTTCCCCATTGTTTTTTTCGACGAATGGCATCGATCACCCCTTCGCACCGCCACCAAGCGGTAAGCGGACGGTACCAAAACGTCTCGGTCAACGCGAAGAAAAACAGCTTCACCAAATCAGAGATGCTCGGGAACTTCCGCTCAGTCCACTCTTCAAGCAAGACGGCTACTGCTGATAACAGCGAACCGTACAAAACCGAAACCGTCAGCAACAAAAGAGCGAATTCGACGTACAAGTTTCCGAGAAATAAGGAGAAAACAACGACAATATAGCCCATCAATTCAACGATCGGACCAAGAAGCTCAATGAACCAAAAATACGGCAGCGAAAGAAGGCCGATTGAGCCATATTTTGGATTGAACAGCATCGATCGATGCATCCATAAGCTTTCCAAAAGCCCGCGATGCCAGCGCCGCCGCTGCCTCCGCAAATCGCCATACGTTTCCGGTGCTTCCGTCCAGCAAACCGGGTCGGGGATGTAGATGATTTTTTTCGCCTCGTTTTTTTCCCGCGCCAGTCGATGCAGACGCACGACGAGCTCCATATCTTCGCCAACTGTATCAGCATATCCCCCTGCTTCAATCACCCAAGGCTTGGAAAAGACGCCGAACGCCCCAGACACAATCAGCAGCAAGTTGTGGCGGCTTAAGCCGAGACGGCCGAGCAAAAACGCACGCAAATATTCAATCGTTTGCATAATGACGAGCGGCCGCCGCGACAACCCAACCTGGACGATCTCACCGCGTTCAATCCGGCAGCCATTGGCGATGCGGACGCTTCCTCCAGAAGCGATGATCTCCCCGTCGGACTCAAGCATTGGTTTCATCACTTTCAAAAACGCGCGCCGCTCCAAAACCGAATCGCCGTCAATCGAGCAAATGTATGGATAGCGAGAAGCGTTGATTCCCGCGTTCAACGCATCCGCTTTCCCACCGTTTTCTTTATCCAGCACAAACAAATGAGGATAATCAAGGGACTGATAAACCGCCTTAATTTCCTTTGCGTCCAGCTGGCGGCGAATGACGCGATAGACCAGCTGCAAATGAAAATGCTCAATCAGCCGTTCAAGCGTTTTGTCAGTCGATCCATCGTTAATGACAATGACCTCGTACTCAGGATATTCAATAGCCAGCAGCGACCGCACCGAGCCGACGATGCCCGCTTCCTCATTATAAGCGGGAACAAGAATGGACACCGGTTTGGCATAGCTCGCATCGAGCAGCTCTTCATACGGCTCCCAGTCATCAAGACGATGAATGCGGCGCAAATGGATGAACGAGACAACAAGCAAAAAGGCATAAAAAAGAAGAACGATGACCATGTAAATCAGTACAATATGTCCTGCGACCCAAAGAAACGAACGCCACGCTTCCACTATCATTCTCCTCCTCCAAGCCACTGCCTCGCCATATCACGAGCATAACGATCCGATGCTGTGCGCGCCGCGGCGCGCAACGCCGTTCGGCCTCCCGGCAGACGCGCGATGGCCGCGGCGGCTTCGGAACGAACAACAAATGAACGGTCGCTAAGCCGCTCATACAGCAACGGAAGAAGCCGCTCTTCGCGGCATTTTCCCGCCAGGCGGGCAGCCATCAGCCGCTCTTGCCAATGGGAGGAGCACAAATGCTGCTTGAGCCTCTCCGCTTCAAGCGGCATGCCGATTTCCGCCATCGCCTTGAGCGCGCGAACGCGAAGTTCCGACTCATCGGATGCCAACAGCTCCAGCAAAAACGACCGCTCCTCGCGCCGGCGGATGCCGATCATATCCACGAACGCGCACTTCCCCGCCCGCGTCAGTTCATCAAATCGCTGTTCCACCTGTCGAAGCAGCCGCTCGCTCATATGGCCAAAAATAACTCGGTACGCAAACTCGGTCAATTCGTATTTCGGCTCAAGCACGTAGGTCACCACTGGGCTATAGTCAAATCGGGCAAAAATTGTCAACAGTTTTGCTTCTTCTCCTCTCGTCACCCGGTCGGAGCGGTACAATCGCTCCATCTCCGGCAACATCGCCTTCATCTGCAAATCCTCTATCAAAAACAGTGCGTTCATCCGCTCGCTCCAATCCCGACTTGACAACCGGCGGCGCAGCCATCCTTGAAAATGCTTTTCCGCCAATGTTCGGATTCTCTCCTGCACCTGTTCGCCTTTCAAGAGCGAAGCGAAATGGTCAAGGAGCTCCATCATCGCCTCACGCTCAAGCGGCGAAGACGGCAACGGCAGCTCTTCCTCTTCGCCGAGCACATGACGAAACAGCGGAAGATGGAACCGCTTTTTCAAAGCCCTGATCTCTGCCTGGCGTCTATTTTCCCTCCATTTTCGCACCACCAAATAGAGAAATAGGTTTACTAACAGTGCAAGGAAAACAATCGTTGCGGCTAAGGCAGAAAAAAGCGCCATCACTCCTCCAACTCCTTCAACAACCGGCGCAGCCGCGCCTCAAGCTCAAGCCATTTAAACGGCTTTGTCACATATTCGTCCGCTCCTCGGTTCAGCGCATGGGCAATATCCCGCTCATCTTGGCGCGACGTCAGCATCATCACCTTGTATGGCTTTCGCTCTTGACGGAGGCGGTTCAACACCTCAAGGCCGTCCATTTTTGGCATCACCCGATCCAAAATGACGACAGATTGCCGCCCGCTTTGATAAAACGGAGATTCGAGAAACGAAAGGCCGTCGCCAAACTCGTAAATGTCTGCTTTCCTCCCCTGCTCATTGACGAGCTTGCGGACAAGATCAGCAATCATCATCCGCACGAGTTCATCGTCGTCTACGATGGCAATCGCCCATCGCCGCCGATCCGTTGATGCTTGGCTTGGGGCCTCATCCGAAGAACCGCTTTTCTCACGCGCCGCCTCTTCGATCCGATTGCCACCGCCTCGTTTCGCCGCATACAGCGCCTTGTCGGCCAGACGCAGCCAATAGTCAAGCGGCCGATCCGGTTCATCACACTCAACCAGGCCGGCGGAAAACGTACATGATAGAAGTGCGCCATCCGCCGCGATTTTTTCGGCGGCGAACTGGCGTTGCAGCCGCTCAAGCACTGCACGAGCCTCGCTTTTGGACGTTTTGGCCAGCCAAACGACAAACTCTTCGCCCCCAAAGCGAACGACGGTATCCACTCCACGTGTATGTTGGCGCAAAAAGGCAGCCAGCTTTTGCAATACCGCATCGCCTGCAAGGTGGCCGAAACGGTCATTGACTTGTTTGAAATGGTCCAAATCAAGCAACGCCAAACAGCTTGGCGCTCCGTAACGCTCGAGGTCGCTCCGAAGGCGGGCGTATACCCGCGGCAAATACTTCCGGTTGTACACACCTGTCAATTCGTCAATGAGCACAAGGTCATCGATTTTTCGTTTTTTTTCAATGAGCCGGCGAACGCGAACGAACAGCTCATCTGCCGCTGGGGTGGTGATGACATCATCCGCGCCAAGCTCATAACCTTTCAACCGCCCCTCTTTGCCCTCGTCTCTCCTCACAATGACAACAGGAAGATAGGGGCGCTGTCCGGCGCGCTCAAGCAAAACCGTCAAGTCCGGATTCTCCCACTCTCCCTCCTTCACGCTGACGATGATGCAATCCGGGCTGAGACGAAACATCGACGCGGCCGCCTGCTCAAGGGAGGGAATCGTCGTGAAACGCCATGGCACGGTTTGCAGGGCGCCGCGGACGTAAGCAAAAAACAGGGGATCATTTCCACAGAGGAGAATCGCTGCTTTCGGCCCTTGGCGGTGCGAAGAGGGAATGGTGGCAGAAGCCGCTTCCCCGGCTTCATAGAAGCAGCGAAGGAGAGGAACCATCTCCATCAGCGCCTCCTCCGCTGTCCATTGCCGTTCCGTTTGGCCGTTCAACCGGTGAATGAGCCGCTCTGCTTCAGCAGCGATGTCGCTAAGGCCAATCACCGCCGCCGTCCGGCCGACAGCATTGAAAAATCGGGCCAATTCCACACCGTCAAGCGGCGGTCCCGTCCTCCATCGTTCGTATTGTTCATGGATGCGATCCAACAGTGAGGCGACAGATCGATCCATATTCCCTCTCCTTTCGATCATCGTTCCGTTTTCCCCAACCGACTGACATCCTCCTTTTTTCCTATTACTAATATAATCGATCCAAGCAAAAAAATTAAAAGAAAAGACGCGCAACAGCCAACAATTTCCCAGCCGCATAAAAAAGCCGCTGCCTTTTTTTGCAACGGCTTTGTTCAATACAAAAAGTCCAATAGGCGTCGGTCAGCTAAATTCGTGTCAACCGGGCAGACTTCTGCATCACGTCCGTACTGCCACACCCAGACATTCGCGCTGCAAGGCGGGGCAGCCGGCTGATAGCGCGGCGCTTTCTGCTCTTTCGTCGTTCCCGGCCTTGGTGCGGCGCTCCAAATGACCGCCTGCACCGCCACTTGGTTGTTCCGGCTGACCGCCTCGCAATAGGCAGCGGCGAAATCCCCTTTCGTCGGGTCCGCGTACAGCCCCGGCCGGTATCCGGTCGGATAGAGCGTTTCCACCCAAGCAGCGATCCAAGCGGCATCCACAGCGAAAAAGTCTTCGATGTTGGCAAACAGCAGTTTATTTTTCGGAATGCCGAGCCGCCGCGCATGGAACACCGCGTTGCGCGCCGCCACCTGACCGTTCGCATAGCCGACCGCTTCGCGGAAGGCGTTATAAATCGGCAGCACCTTCACGCCATAGCTGCGGATGCGGGCGATCTCGTCGCGTGTCAACCCTTCGGACACGTTCGGCACTTCCGACAAATAACGGCCCCAAAATTTCGGATAGCCAAGCTCCGTCCGCACGCATTGAAACAGCTGATCCGTTACGACTTGCGCCGAGTCGACGCCCCAAATTCCTCTTGCCATCGGTTCCCCTCCTTCGCGCTTACGCTGCCGTCATGATGTAATTATGTATATGAGGGGAACAGCCCGTTTTATACGGCTACTGGCGGCGCTCTCGCTCCTCCTTCGCCCAGTCGCCTTTCAACAACTGAAACCAGCCGTTGCGCTTAAACCAGACGAACATCGTCATGCCGATCACCGCCATGGCGGCCAATACAACAAAGTATCCGTACTTCCAGTGCAATTCAGGCATATAATCAAAGTTCATCCCATAAATGCCGGCAATAAAGGAGAGCGGCATGAAAATGGTCGTAATGGCTGTAAATGTCATCATAATATTGTTCATTCGATTCGAGTTGAGCGATAAATAGCTGTCGCGGATATCCGCGGTAATTTCTCGGTTTGTCTCAATCATTTCCGACAGCTTCAGCAAATGATCATAAATGTCATGAAAGTACAGCTGCCGTTCTTTCATGCGCTGCAGCCGGTCGGAATGGATGATGCGGTACAACAAGTCGCGCATCGGCACGATCGTTCGGCGCAGCTTCGATAAATCGCCGCGGATGTCAAACACTTTTTCAATAATGTCGTGAATCGGTTCATTGTTCGTATTCTCCTCTAAATCGTTCAGCACGTCTTCAATATGGTAAAGCGGTGGAAAATAATCATCCACAAGCTTGTCGATCAGCCGGTACATGACGTGAAACGGCCCCTGCTGAACATCTTCTTCATGCTTCAATCGCTCCCACACCTCATCGACCGCGTGAATGGCCGACTTATGAAACGAAACGATGAAATTTTGCCCGACAAACAAATCGACTTCCTCAGCCTCCAGCGTCATCCCGGCAATGGCATGAAGCACAACAAACAAGTAGCGGTCATAAAAATCGAGCTTCGGCCGCTGCACATATTCGAGACAGTCTTCAATCGCCAGTGGGTGAAAACGGAAAAAGGAGGCGAGCAGCGCCGATTCCTCATCCGTCGGCTCATGAAAGTCAACCCAATACCATGAGACGTCCGGGCTGTTGACAAGCGTTAAGTCAACATCATACAAAATCTCAAATTCTTTTGTCACGACACACGTGCGAATCATCGCCATCACCTTTGCCTTGTTCTCCTCTTATCATAACCGAAAAACTGTTAAGTCCCAACAAAAAACGGGTATAAAAATCATGTAGAGAAAAAATTGACAAAAAATATTTATCTAAATTTTCTTTACATTAGCATCAAAAACGACGATAATATAAGAAAGGGAACTGTTTCGTTCCCATATGGGAGGGACTGAATCATGTACGAAAAACAATACCCGAATGAAGGCGCCGTTTTGTTCAACCAGCCGGAAGAAAAAAGCAGCTACGGGCCGATGGCCGAACAAGTGCTGAAAGAAGCGATCTTCCAGTTTCAAAGAAAAAAACTGATGGAACAAATTGATGAAGCGCTCGCGGCCGGCAACAAGCCGTTGTTTTTCAAGCTTTCCGCCCAATATAACGACCTGTTGAAAAAATACGGCGCGTAAAAGGAGCGAACGAAGTTGGAAAGTGAATCGTCGATGACCAAGTGAGCCCCATTTCCGTTTGTGGGAACAATCCGGACGGAAAGGGGCTCATTTTTGTTTTTTCGTTTTCCTCGCCAATGGTACAATAGAAACAAAAAAGAAAGGTGGACAACCGTGAAACACCTCATTCAACCACGTGTTCAAGCCATTCAGTTATCAGGCATCCGCCAATTTTTCAACCTTGTCGCCGACCGGCCGGGACTTGTTTCCTTGACGATCGGCCAGCCTGATTTCCCAACGCCCGATCATGTCAAAGCAGCCGCTCAGGAGGCGATCGCCGCCGATTTCACGACGTATACAGCGAACGCCGGCCTGCTGGAACTGCGCCAGGCGGCTTGCCAATTCGTCGCTGACAAGTACGGCCTTCGCTACACGCCGGATGAAGTCATCGCCACCGTCGGCGCCAGCCAGGCGCTTGATATTACGTTTCGCACCATTTTAGAAGAAGGGACAGAAGTGCTTCTTCCCGCACCAGTCTATCCCGGCTATGAACCACTCATTCGCCTGTGCGGGGCGAAACCGGTGTACATCGACACAAGGCCAAACGGTTTCCGTCTGTCGGCTGAGCTCATTGCGCCTTATTTGACGGAAAAGACGCGCTGCCTCGTTCTTCCATACCCATCAAATCCAACCGGGACGGCGCTGTCAGCCGAAGAGCTTGAGAACATCGCTTCCCTTTTGAAAGGACGGCCGATTTGGATCGTTTCCGATGAAATTTACAGCGAGCTCGTCTATCGCGGCCGCCATCACTCGATCGCCGAGTGGCTGCCGGAGCAGACGATCGTCATCAACGGTTTAAGCAAATCGCACTCCATGACCGGTTGGCGCATCGGGTTTGTCTTCGCTCCAGCGTTCGCCGTTGAACAAATGGTGAAAGTGCACCAATACAGCGTCTCGTGCACGTCATCGATCAGCCAAAAAGCGGCGGTGGAGGCGCTGACCGCCGGCAAACACGACGCCGAGGCGATGCGCGCCGCTTACGCCGAACGGCTTGAGTATGCCTATCATCGTCTCACCGCCATGGGGTTGCCGGTTGAGAAGCCGGATGGAGCCTTTTACTTGTTTCCGTCAATCGCCGCCTTTGGCATGTCTTCGTTTGATTTTGCCCTCGATGTCGTCGAAAACGCCGGCGTCGCCCTCGTTCCCGGCAGCGCCTTTTCCGAATACGGTGAAGGCCATGTCCGCCTGTCGTACGCTTATTCGCTCGATGTGCTCAAAGAAGGGCTCGACCGGCTCGAGCGGTATATCCAAACGAAGCGCCGCAGACCGTAATGGTTTTCAAAAATCGTATTGGCTTAGACCGCCATGCCCCCATAAGAAAAAGGCTGCTTTTCTTTCGACTTTTGTTCACCATTGGCTTTAGGGGAATATACAAGAAAAGGGGGTCCCAAAAGGATCGGGACACCCTCTTTCGTCTCTATATATACGCACTGACCGATTCTTCCGCACTATATTTTGTGTCTACCCTGAAGGCAGACAGCCTTTTGGGTCAGCCCCCTCTTCTTTACTTATGGCACAAGCAATAGCTTGCCATGCGTTTTCCGCCCCTGCAGCAGCCGATGCACTTCAGAAGCCTGCTCAAGCGGGTAGACGCCGCCGATCATCAGCTTCAGGCTTCCTTCCTGCACCCACGCGAGCAATTCCCGCAAACTTTGTTCGTACAACGCCCGCTTTTTCATGATTTGCGGCAAGAAAAAGCCGATCACTGACCAGTTTTTCGCCATCAGCCGGACTGGATTGAGACGCGTCATTTCCCCGCTCGCCGCCCCATATACGACCAGGCGGCCGAACGGAGCAAGGCAATCGAGCGTCTGATGAAAGACATCGCCGCCCGCCATTTCCAAAGCGACATCGACGCCGCGCCCACCGGTCGCCTCCATCACGTCCGCAGCCCAGCTGTCTTTTGTATAATCAATGGTGACATCAGCGCCAAGCTGTTTGGCGAGCGCTCGTTTTTCCTCCGTGCTTGCCGTGGCGATGACCATTTTGGCGCCGAACCGTTTCGCCAATTGGACGGCAATCGTCCCAACGCCGCCGGCTGCGGCATGAACGAGCACCGTCTCCCCTTCTTCCAAGCGGCCCATCGTTTTGAGAATATGGTAGGCGCTTAGCCCTTGCACCGGCAAGGCCGCCGCCTGGCGGGCATCCATTCCATCCGGAAGCGGCACGACCGCCCGTTCATCGACAGCGACAAACTCAGCGTAGCCGCCGGATTCGATCAACGCGACGACGCGTTGCCCCGGGCGGATCGTTTGCACTTCCGGACCAACTTCACGGACAACGCCGGCCACTTCCGTCCCAGGGATGAACGGAAGCGGCGTCGGCACAACATAGCGGCCTTCCCGTCGGGCTGTATCCGCATAGTTGACGCCAATCGCTTCAGCTTCAATCACGACTTGCCGCCCCGTGGGTTTCGGACGTTCGCCTTCACAAACACGCAAGACATCCGGTCCACCGTATTCAACGAATTGGACAAATTTCATGGCGATATCCCCTCTTTCGTTACTTTTGTCGACGCCATATTGCGCAGTTCCAGGCCGAACGGCCCCAGCTCAAGTTTTGGAACGGCAGAAAGCGACCCGTGCCGGTTGATGTAGTCGATTTCTTTTTCCAAGCCGTACGCCGTCATCCAACGGCCGACGCGCGAGGCAGACAACACTTCTTTCGCCTTTCCTTCATCTGAATATTGCCGGTAAAAGAACCATGCGGCCGTCGCGCTGTCGGACAGCTCCGCCGCGTTGATCCCTTGCTCGATCAAGCAGTGCACAAAGTAGCCGGCGCCATAAAAGTCTTCTAGGCAAAAACGGCCCGACGAGCCGGAACAAATCACAATGATCGTCTCTTCCTGATGCAAACGGCAAATATGCTCGCTGACCGCCGGGCTGTTCAGCAAGCTCGCCGCGTACACCGCACGGGCTGGCTGAGCTCTGCGAATCGCCACCGTGCCATTGGTCGTCGATAGCACGACTGTTTTCCCTGGACAAACCGTTTGCAAAAATAGCGGCGCCGGCGGATGAAAACCGGCGATCGTCCGCCCTTCGTATTCGCCGACGAGCTCATAGCTGCCCTCTGGCAAGCGAAGCGCGATCTCCTTGGCCTCCTCGGCATCGCGCACCGGGATCACCGAACGAGCGCCGGCAGCGAGAACTGCTGTAATCGACGAGGTGGCAAGCAAAACATCGAACACGACAGCCACCTTTCGATCAGCAAGCGCCATCTCATCAATGTCTTCTTTGCGCAGCACGACATGCACTTTTGTCATCACGCCGCCTCACCGTCCTGTCGCCAGCTGCCATGCATGCTCAATGAGCGCTTCGACAAACTGGCCAAAATGGCGAAACCGCTCATCGTTCGTCTGTCCGCGGCGGTAGCGGTAATAAATTTGCTGGCAAATGACCGCTAATTTAAAGTAGGCAAACGTTAAATAAACGTGTATATCGGACACATCACGTCCACTTTTTTTGGCATATGCCTCAATAAACTGTTCGCGCGTATAAAAACCGGGACGGACGGTGACCGGCGCGCGGCCAAACCCACTTTTAATGAGTGGAGGATCGTCTTCCTCAATCCAATAACTCATGGCCACCGCCAAATCGGCAAGCGGATCCCCGACCGTCGACATCTCCCAATCAAACAGCCCAACCATTTTGGTGATGTCGTCTTTGGCAAACAAAGCGTTATTCAGCTTAAAATCGTAATGGATTACGGTTGCTTCGCGCTGCGGTGGAATATGAGAAGCGAGCCACTTCATCAGCGCCTCGGCTTCCGGAATATCATCCGTCTTGGCCCGCTCATAGCGCTGGATCCATCCGTGCACTTGCCGTTCCATAAATCCATCCGGCTTTACCATCTGAACGAGGCGTGTGTTCGTATAATCAATTTGATGGATACGGACAAGCGTCTCGACCATCGTCTCGGAAATGCCGCGGCAAACCTCCTCCGTCGGAGTGATGCCATCGGGAAAATCACTGTCAATCACGACGCCATGCCGCCGCTCCATGACGAAAAACGGACTGCCGATCACCGATTCGTCTTCACAAAAATAGAATGGTTTCGGGGCGAGCGGGAACAGCGGATGGATTTCAGAAAGCCACGTGCTCTCCCGCTTCATATCATGCGCTTTCGGCGGCACCGGGCCAAACGGCGGCCGGCGCAGCACCGCCTCCCACTCCCCACAGCGGAGCAAATACGTCAAATTCGACCGGCCGGCGGAAAATTGCTGGATCTCGAGCTCCCCATCCGGCATGTCCGGCAGCACCGTGCGCAAAAACTTGGCCAGCTTCCCTGCCGGCAGTTCTTCCCCCTTGCGCACTGGAATAATCGCTGTCATCTCCCTCTCCCCCTTGGTCAACAATTCAAGCGCGCCATTGCCGCCGCACGAACAGCATCCATCGACACACCTCGGATCAAACTTGTTTGTCTCTCTTTTCACTCGGCTTTCGAGACAGACGGCGCGCTCATGCCATCAAGCAGGATCTCCACCATCTGCTTCGCCACCTCGGCATCGGTCAGCTCTCCGTCCGGACGAAACCATTGGTAGCTCCAATTGGCCGCCCCAAGAACGGTAAGCGTGGCGATCGACGGCGACAAATCGCAGCGCAGTTCACCGCTTTTCATTCCTTCCTCAATCAACGACTGCAGCCGATAGCGGAACAAATCGCGCTTTTCTTTTACTTTTTGTAAATGCTCCTCACTCAAATGCTTCATTTCACGAAAAAAAATGCGAGCTTCCCTTCCTTGCCGCTCGACATTATGAATGAGCATGAAGATAATGTCATACAGCTTCTCCCGCAACGGGCGCCGTTTATCGCTTATAATGCGCTCCTCTTCGTCAAGCAGCCCTTCAATGTAGCGAAGGTGAATATCCATCAACAGTTCTTCTTTGCTTGTAAAATAGTAATAAAACGTCCCTTTTGTCACCCCGAGGGCGTCAACGATGTCTTGGATCGATGTTTCGCTGAACCCATTTTGTTCAAACAGCTCAATGCTGGCAGCCATAATTTTCTCCTTCATGTTTTTACACCTCTTGCCTAAAATGTAGTCGCTGCCAGCTATTGTACCATAAAACGGCCAAGCCTGCTTCGGACTTGGCCGAAAGCCCTCTGTTATTGCGGGCGGGACGCCTCTTCACGCAAGGCGCGGCGCAAAATTTTCCCGACGTTCGTCTTCGGCAGTTCGGCACGGAACTCGACAATGCGCGGCACTTTGTACGCCGCTAAGTTTTTTCGGCAATGGGCGATGATCTCTTCCTCGCTTGCTTGCATCCCCTCTTTCAGGACGATGATCGCCTTCACCGTTTCGCCGCGGTACGGATCAGGCACACCAACTGCCGCCGCCTCTTTCACCGCTGGATGTTCGTACAGCACTTCTTCGATTTCACGCGGATAAATGTTATAGCCGCCGGCGATGATCAGATCTTTTTTCCGGTCGACAATCGTCACATACCCTTCCTCGTCAATCGAAGCCAAATCGCCAGTGTACAGCCATTCGTCGCGCAGCGCCGCCGCCGTTTCTTCCGGCATGTTCCAATAGCCTTTCATCACTTGCGGTCCACGGATAATCAGCTCGCCGACTTCGCCTGGCGGCAGCTCTTGCGTGCCAGTCGCCACATCGACGACTTTGTACTCGGTCAGCGGCATGCCGATGCCGACCGTGCCTGGCTTGCGCGCCGCAAACGGCGGATTGCAATGCGTCACTGGCGAGGCTTCGGACAAGCCGTATCCTTCAAGGATAACCGCTCCCGTTTTCGCTTCGAAATCGCGCATCAATTCAAGCGGCATCGGCGCGCTGCCGCTGTTGCACGTTTTAATGCTACTGATGCCGTATTGCTCGACTCCAGGAGTATTTGTAATAGCGACATACATCGTCGGCACGCCTGGAAACACGGTCGGTTGCTTGTCGCGAATCGTCTCCAACACTTCTTTCAGCTCAAAGCGCGGCAGCAAAATGTTTTCCGCTCCTTGGTAAATGGCCAAGTTCATTCCCGACGTCATCGCGAACACGTGGAACAACGGGATGACAGTTAAATATCGCTCTTTCCCGAACTCAAATGTCCCTTTGAAAAATTCGGCGCATTGCAAGACGTTGGCGAAAATGTTGCGGTGGGTGAGCATCGCCCCTTTTGAGCGCCCTGTCGTCCCGCCAGTATATTGCAACACAGCGACGTCATGCGTTGATTCGATCGACACCGGGCGCACAGCTCCGCTTCCTGCAGCAAGAAATTCGTCAAACGTGACATCTCCTTCAGCCAGCGAAACGGATGGCGGCGCTCCGAAGCTGACAGTGATCGCTTGTTTGACGGCTGTCTCCCCTCTGACGGCGGCAAGGCGCGGATAAAGCGGTTCATAAATGACGATCGTCTCGGCGCCGGAGTCTTTGAGCAAATAGGCAAGTTCGCGCTCAACAAGCATCGGGTTCACTTGTGTGACGATCGCGCCCGCCTGCAAAATGCCGTAGTAAGCGATGACATACTGCGGGCAGTTCGGCAGCATAATCGCGACGCGGTCGCCTTTTTGCACCCCAAGCGCCTGCAGGCTTGAGGTGAAACGGTTGACCGCCGCCTCAAGCTCGGCATAGGTGATCGTCTTGTCGTAAAATGTCAGCGCCGGCTGGGAGCCGAATTCCGCCGCTCGTTCATGCAGTACATCGCATACCGTTTTGTCGGGAATATCCATATAGAACGAAATGTGTTCCGGATAAAGAGACAACGCCCGTTTTTCGCTCATTTGCGTTTCCCCCTTTTTTAATTAAATGCCGGTCGCATGGCTGCCGCCGTCAACGACGAGGAGCGCGCCCGTGACAAAGGCGGACGCCGGGGAAGCGAGAAACAAGACGGCCCCTTTCAAGTCATCTTCGCCGCCAAAGCGGCCGAGCGGCGTATGCTCGAGCACTTTTTTCCCAACGCGTTCAAGAACGACTTTTGACATTTTCGTCGGGAAAAAGCCCGGCGCCACCGCGTTGACGCGAATTCCGTGCTTCCCCCATTTGGCTGCTAGGTCCCTCGTAAACGTAATAACCGCCCCTTTGCTCGTGTTGTAGCCGATCGTATTTAAAATGTCCGGGTGCGTGCCGCCAAGGCCAGCGACGGAAGCGATATTGATGATGGAACCGCCGGTTTGTTTGGCGATCATCACCTTGCCGACCGCTTGGCTCATGAGAAACGTGCCGGTAACGTTGACGTTGATCACCTTTTGCCATGCCTCAAGCGGCATTTCCTCGACCGGCGCTCCCCACGTCGCTCCGCTGTTGTTGACTAAAATGTCGATGCCGCCAAACTCTTTGACGGTCGTTTCGACGACATGTTTGACCTCCTCCGGATTCGTCACATCGCACCGCAGCGCCAGCGAACGGACGCCGAGCTGTTCAAGCTTTTCTTTCACTTGCTCGCACGCTTCCACTTTCCGCGAACAAACGACGACGTTCGCCCCGGCTTCGGCAAGACCGACGGCAATTTGCTCGCCGAGCCCGCGCCCACCGCCAGTGACAATGGCGGTTTTCCCCTCGATTTTAAATAAGTCCAACACATGCATACGACCACTTCCTCTCCCTTATTGTTGATATTGCCGCAATTCAAGCTTGGCAACTTGCTCTTTATGCACTTCGTCCGGCCCATCGGCCAGACGGAGCGTGCGCGAGTTCGCCCACATGGCGGCAAGCGGAAAATCGTTGCTCACCCCAGCGGCGCCAAACGCCTGAATGGCACGGTCGATGACCTTCAAAGCGACATTGGGCGCCACCACTTTAATCATCGCAATTTCTTTGCGCGCCGCTTTGTTGCCGACCGTATCCATCATGTACGCCGCCTTTAGCGTCAGCAAGCGCGACTGCTCGATCTCAATGCGCGACTGGGCGATCCACTCGCGGATGACGCCGTGTTCAGCGAGCGGCTTGCCGAACGCCACCCGCGACTGTACGCGCCGGCACATGAGTTCAAGCGCTCGCTCCGCCGCTCCGATGAGGCGCATGCAATGGTGGATCCGTCCCGGGCCAAGCCGGCCTTGAGCGATGGCGAACCCTTTTCCTTCGCCCCAAATGATGTTTTCTTTCGGCACGCGCACATGGTCATACGTAATTTCGGCATGCCCGTGCGGCGCATGGTCAAAGCCGAACACCGGCAGCATCCGTTCGATTTTCACGCCCGGCGTATCAAGCGGAACGATGATCATCGACTGTTGCTCATGTTTTGGCGCATCGGGGTTCGTTTTTCCCATCACGATGGCGACTTTGCAGCGCGGGTCGCCGGCGCCAGACGACCACCATTTCCGTCCGGTGATGACATACTCATCGCCGTCGCGAACGATCGAAGCGCGAATGTTCGTCGCATCGCTCGACGCGACATCCGGCTCCGTCATCGAAAAGCACGAGCGGATTTCTCCGTTCAAGAGCGGGATGAGCCACTTTTTCTTTTGCTCCTCTGTGCCATAGCGGACGAGCACTTCCATATTGCCCGTATCGGGCGCATTGCAGTTGAACACTTCCGGGGCGATGAGCGAGCGGCCCATTATTTCGCAAAGCGGCGCGTACTCCACATTCGTTAATCCCGCGCCGTATTCGCTGTCTGGCAAAAATAAATTCCAAAGCCCTTCTTTTTTCGCCTTTTCCTTTAATTCTTCGATGATCGGCGGCACGCCCGACCATCTCGACTCTTGTGCGTTCAGCTGCTCCTCATACACCCTCTCGTTCGGATAAATGTAATCCTCCATGAAAGCGCTTAATTTTTTGATCAACTCTTTCACTTTTGGTGAATAAGAAAAGTCCATATGCTCCCCTCCCTTTTATACTAACCGGTTGGTATGTTGTTTCTACTTTTACTATACCTCTACCAGAGGAAATATTCAATATTTTTCGATAAATACATCCGAATTTGCGCTTCCCATCTCCCCTGCTTCGCTGAGAAGACAGAGAAGATAAAAAAGGGCGAACAACCGCCCCGATTACGCCTTAACATACCGCTTGTATAGCGCTTGCGTGCCGCTGTTTTCCTCACCGGCTTGCGCCAACTCTTCGTACAGTTGTTTGGCGAGCGCCAGGCCTGGCAGCGGCAAGTTCATCCGCTCGGCTTCCTCAAGCGCAATTTTCATATCTTTAATGAAATGCTTGACGTAAAACCCAGGAGCAAAATCTCCTGACAACATGCGCGGCGCCAAGTTGCTCAGCGACCAGCTGCCGGCTGCCCCTTTGGCGATGCTTTCAAGCACTTTGAATGGATCAAGACCAGCCCGCTTCGCATACGCCATTGCCTCGCACACCCCAATCATGTTCGTCGCGATGGCAATTTGGTTGCACATTTTCGTATGCTGGCCGGCTCCAGCTCCTCCTTGCCGCACGATGTTCGTGCCAAGCCGCTCGAGAATCGGCTTGCACGCCAAAAAGACGTCCTCATCACCGCCGACCATAATCGTCAACGTTCCTTCGCGCGCGCCGATGTCGCCGCCGGACACCGGGGCGTCCAAAGCATGGATGCCCTTTTGCTTGGCCGCCTCGTAAATCGATTGCGCGAGCGTCGGCGTTGACGTCGTCATATCGATGACATATGTTCCCGGCCGCGCATTCTCCAAAATGCCGCCCTCGCCGAAATACACTTGCTCGACATCGCGCGGATCGCCAACCATCGTCATGACGACATCCGCCTCCCGCGCCAAATCAGCAACCGTTTCCTTCCAAACCGCTCCTTCTTGAAGCAAGTCTTCCGCCTTTTCTTTTGTGCGTGTATAAGCTAGAAGTGGATAGCCCGCCTTCAGCAAGTGGCGCGCCATGCTTTTCCCCATGACGCCAAGGCCGATGAATCCGATCGTTTTCATCCGGTCTTCCCTCCTGTCGGTTTGCCTTAAATCGCCTTCACCATGCCGCCATCGACAATGAGCGCTTGACCAGTAACGTACGAATTCGCTTCGGACAGCAAGAAGACGACGACATTGGCAAACTCTTCAGGGGTTCCGTAGCGGCCGAGCGGAATGGCGCTTTTCATGCGCGCTTCCATTTCTTCTTTCGTAATGCCGAGTTTCTCGGCATTCACTTTGTCCAAAAAGGCGACGCGCTCCGTCGCGATCCGACCAGGAGCCACCGTATTGATTAAAATGCCATCCGAAGCCAGCTCAACAGCAAGCGTTTTCGTCAGCCCAACGATGCCAGTGCGGAACGTGTTGGATAAAATAAGTCCCGGAATCGGCTCTTTAATCGATGATGAGGCGATGTTGACAATTTTTCCTCCCTTTTTCTTTAAGTAAGGGAGCGCTTCGCGAATGAGGCGAATATAGCTCAACAAATTGAGCTCAAACGCATATTGCCAGTCTTCGTCGCTCACCGTTTCAAACGTTCCCGCCGGAGGGCCGCCGGCGTTGTTGACGAGCAAATCGATCGTCCCAAACGTCTCGACCGTTTTGGCGACAAGCTGGCGAATGTCGTCGGCGTTGGTGACATCTGTGCGCGTATAAGCGACGCGTCCCTTATGTAAACTGTTCAATTCTTCCGCCACTTCGTGCAACTTTTCTTCGTTTCGGCTCGTGATCATCACGTTTGCTCCTTCAAGCACAAGCGCCCGGGCGATCGCCTTGCCAAGCCCTTGGCTCGAGGCAGCGACAAGCGCCGTTTTTCCCGCCAATCCAAGTTCCATCGTCATCCCTCCAACAAAAGAATGGGTGTTACGTAACCATATTCGCGCTCATTCGTCATTTTCCTTCTTTCGATCAGCGAAAAAAGTGATCCGCTGGGCGGATCACCTCTCTTCGAAAAGCGACTGAAACCGTTTCATCTCTTCCTCGACGTCAAGGCGATCAACGTGAAACGGATTCGGATTGGCAGCCTTCATCGGATCAGCATCAGTCCGCACCCCAATCGCCTCGGCGCCGTCGGCGGTCGGATCGTTGATGACGCTTTCACGCGCGCCGTCGCGGTAAAACATGTGCGGGTGATCGTTTCGTCCACGCTCTGGCATCAAATTCCCCCCTTTTTTCCGGTAGTGTTCCGTAAGACATGGAAAATCATTCACCGATCAGGGAAAGGCGGGGAAAAAGAAAGAGCCCGCGCATCGCAGGCTCCCCTTTTCCTTCCTAATCAACTTTCAAGCAGCAAATCTTCCGGATTTTCGATCAAGTCTTTCACCGTTTTTAAGAACCCTACGGCCTCTTTGCCATCGATGATGCGGTGGTCGTATGACAAGGCGACGTACATCATGGGACGGTTTTCGATCCGCTCTTCATCGACGGCGACCGGACGCAGTTTGATCGAATGCATCCCTAAAATGCCGACTTGCGGCCCGTTGAGAAGCGGGGTCGACAGAAGCGAACCGAACACACCGCCGTTCGTGATCGTAAACGTGCCGCCTTGCAAATCGGCGAGCGACAACTTGTTGCTGCGCGCTTTTGCGGCCAATTCGGCAATGTCGCGCTCAATTTCAGCGAAGTTTTTCCGGTCGCAGTCGCGCACAACCGGAACGACAAGCCCTTCGTCCGTCGACACGGCGACGCCGATATCATAATATTTTTTCAACAAAATTTCGTCGCCTTGAATTTCCGCATTGACGTACGGATATTTTTTCAGCGCGGCGACAGCCGCTTTGACGAAAAATGACATAAAGCCGAGGCGGACGTCATGCTCTTCGAAAAATTTATCTTTTTTCCGCTTGCGCAGATCGATGACCGCCGACATGTCAATTTCGTTGAACGTCGTCAACATCGCGGTCGTTTGTGTCACTTCCAGCAGCCGTTTGGCGATCGTTTGCCGACGGCGCGACATTTTTTCGCGGATGACCGGCTTGCCGGCCTCAGCGGCTGGAACGGCGGCCGGCGTCGACGTCGGCGCGGCTTGCGGAGCCGGCTGCGGGGCGGCGGCCGGTTGTGCGGCAAACGAGGCGACGTCTTGTTTGCGCACGCGCCCAAGCGGATCAACGGTCGGCACTTGCGTCAAATCAATTCCTTTTTCGCGCGCCATCTTTCGAGCGGCCGGCGAGGCGATCGGTCGTTGGCCCGGAGCTTGGGCGGCCGCGACTGGCTGCGGCGCTGGCTGTTCATTGCTGTCGGCCGGCGCGACCGTTTCCGTTTCATCGGCTGGCTGCGGAGCAGCTTGCAAAGCGGCAGTCGGTGCTGCCGCTCCTTCGCCGATAATGGCGATCGCTTGGCCAACCGCAACCGTATCGCCTTCATTGGCCAGCAGCTGCTGCAAAACACCCGACTCTTCCGCCATAATTTCCACGTTCACTTTATCCGTTTCAAGCTCGCAAATCGATTCTCCTTTTTCCACGTAGTCGCCCGGTTTTTTCAGCCATTGGGCGATCGTTCCCTCCGTGATGGATTCTGCTAACTCTGGTACTTTGATCTCAGCCACGTTGATGCCCTCCTCAAATGTTCCGTAGTCATCATTCATGCTTCGTCAATGCACAGCGGATGATGCGCTCTTGCTCTTTTCGGTGGACGACCGGATCGCCTTCCGCCGGGCTGGCCCGCCGGCGCCGCCCAATGTAGCTGACATCGACACCCTCTGGAGCCAACGCCCGCAGGCGCGGTTCCATATACAGCCATGCCCCCATGTTTTTCGGTTCTTCTTGCACCCAGACGAGTTCTTTAACGTTCGGATAGCGGGCGATGATGTCTTTCACCGCTTCTTCCGGGAACGGATACAGCTCTTCAATGCGCACAATATGCAGCCAGTCAAGACCTTCCATTTTGCCGATTTGTTCCGCCAAATCGATCATCAATTTGCCGGTGCCAAACACGATGCGTTCCACTTTGCCAGCGTCAGCGCCCAATCCCGGCTGTTCCAGCACCGGCGAGAACGCACCGTCAACGAACGCTTCCGCATCCGATGCCGCCAGCGGATGACGGAGCAAGCTTTTTGGCGTCATGATGATGAGCGGGCGTACTTCTTCTCTTGTCAACAGCGCCGCCTGCCGCCGCAAAATATGGAAATATTGCGCGGCCGTCGATAGGTTGGCGACCGTCCAGTTGTTTTCCGCCGCCAGCTGCAAAAACCGCTCGACGCGGCCGCTTGAATGTTCAGGGCCTTGCCCTTCGTAGCCGTGCGGCAAGAGCATGACAAGCCCGGATTTTTGCCCCCATTTCGCCCGGCCGGATGAAATGAATTGATCAAACATCACTTGCGCCATGTTGGCAAAATCGCCAAACTGCGCTTCCCACAGCACGAGCGTCTCCGGGGCGTACACGTTGTAGCCGTATTCATAGCCGAGCACGGCCGCTTCCGTCAGCGGGCTGTTGTACACAACAAACGAAGCTTTCGCGCCGCTGATATGGTGAAGCGGCACATACTCTTTGCCGGTTTTGACGTCATGCAGCACTAAATGGCGCTGTGCGAACGTGCCGCGCTGCGAATCTTGACCAGTCAGACGGATCGGCACCCCGTCTTGCAAAATCGTGGCGAACGCCAAAATTTCCGCATGCGCCCAATCGACTTTGCCGTTTTGCGCAAACACGCCGCTTCGCCGTTTTAAAATGCGCTCAAGCTTGTTAAAGACGTTGAATCCGTCCGGAAACTCCAGCAATTCTTCGTTCACCCGATGGAGCACGTCTTTCGCCACGCCCGTTTTCACTTCCGGCAGCCGATCGACGACCGGTTTGGGCGGATCCATGATGAAATCGAGTTCGTCTTCGTTTTTCGGCACCCGCTCGTAGGCGATTTTCAGCCGTTCGGCCACCTCTTGCTCCATTTCGTCGACTTCCCGCTCGGTGATGATCCCTTTTTCCATCAATTTTTGCGCATACAGCTGGCGTACGGTCGGATGTTGGTTGATGATCGCGTACATCGTCGGGTTCGTCGCCATCGGCTCATCCATTTCATTATGACCGAAACGGCGGTAACCGATTAGGTCAATGACAAAGTCTTTTTTAAACCGCTGGCGGTAGGCAAACGCCAAGCATGCGGCCGCCAAACAAGCCTCCGGGTCGTCGGCATTGACGTGCACAATCGGCACCTCAAACCCTTTCGCCATATCGGAAGCATACGTCGTCGAGCGTGAATCGTAACTCTCCGTCGTAAAGCCGATCATGTTATTGGCGATGATATGGATCGTCCCGCCGGTCGTATAGCCGCGCAACTGGCTTAAGTTGAGCGTTTCCGCGACGATCCCTTGTCCCGGGAACGCGGCATCGCCGTGAATCAAGATGGCAAACGACGCATCCGTATTTTGCACCGGCACTCCTGGTTTTGTCCGATCTTCTTGCGCGGCGCGCGTGTAGCCAAGCACAACCGGATTGACCACTTCGAGATGGCTTGGGTTGTTCGCGAGCGTGATCCGCATCGTATGCGCGCTCTTATTGCGCAGACGGCGCGCCGCCCCCAAATGGTATTTCACGTCGCCCGTCCAGCCGTAGGTGATGGCCACCGCTCCTTCAGATGGAATAAAGTTTTTGCTCTCTGCATGCTGAAACTCGGCGAAAATCATTTCGTACGGCTTGCCGAGCACGTGAGCCAGCACGTTCAACCGGCCGCGGTGCGCCATGCCGATGTTGACGGCGTCGATTTCATGCTCGATCGCCTGTCTGACAAGTTCATCCAAAAGCGGCACCATGGAATCAAGCCCTTCGATCGAAAACCGTTTTTGCCCGACATACGTCCGGTGGATGAACTTTTCAAACCCTTCGACTTCCGTCAAGCGACGCAACAAGGCGACCCGCTCTTTGTTCGCCAGGCTCGGATAGTACGCTCCGGACTCGATTTGCTGAATGAGCCAGTTCCTCTCTTCGAGATTATGTACTTGCGAGAATTCGAACGCGATTTTGTCCGTGTAAATTTTGCGCAAATGCAAGATGGCGTCCCAGCCGTTTTGAACATGGGCCGGAGCATGCGGGCAAAGGAACGCAACTGGAATGCGCTTTAAGTCCTCTTCCGTCAAATCGTACTCGTCAAGCTCGAGACGGCGCAGCTTTTTCTCTTCTTTGACGAGCGGATTCGTGTCGGCAGCCAGATGGCCATAATGGCGAATGCTGTCCGCCAGCTTGACAGCGGCGACAAGCTTGCTGAAAATCGTCGGCGTCTCCGGCAGCCGGAACGTTTGATGCGTTTTGGCTGTTTCGTCATCCGCAGGAGAAACCGGTTCTTCCAAGACCGGCGCCCCCCACTGTTCGAACAATTGTTTCAGTTCCGGGTCGATGCTGTTAGGGTCATCGAGATACTGTTCGTACATTTCGATGACATAACCGAGGTTCGGCCCGTAAAACTGGCTCCACGGTTGAGCGTAGTTCGTCTGTTTTGCCATCGTGAAAAAACCTCCACCTTGTTTTCGCATCGTTCGGGCTGGGCAACAGCTATGCATGAAAGTCCTCATTTAGCTGCCAGTATCCCCAAACGTACAGCAAAATAACAGTATAAACGTTTTCACTGTTTATTTTAGCACTATCGCCCACTAAAATCGACGAAGAAGCTGAAAAAATTTCACTTATTATCATTGTATGAATACAAAAAAGATCGTGACTGCACGGCGGCGGGACATTCATGATTTTAAGTAAACGCCGACCGACATTCATCTCCCGCTTATTTTGGACTGCACCCTGTACAAAGCGAAAGTGAAAGTCTCCTATTCGAAAATGATTGAACGCCTCTTGCCTGCGCAAACGTTTAGCGGTGGGAGATTCTTTGGAACAACCGCTCCACGACAGGCTTGCCAGCCAAGCCATCCTCGTGTGTCCCACGGTTCCGTTGTCTTACGAAGACAGCAAGCGAAATCCTTCTTTTTTTGGGCGGCGTTAGGGAACATCCTTGATGCTTCATCCCCCACTTACGCACGCGGAAATGGGAGCCTTCTCGGCTGGAGATGATAAAAAAGGCGCCCCGTTGCCGCTAGGACGCCTTCCATTTTTTATGAAATCTTAAACTTCTCAACCAGTTGTTTCAACTGCCGGCTCATTTCGCTTAACGCCTCCGCCGATTCGGTCACCGTCGAAAGCGCCTGCAACTGATCATCAGCCGAAGCAGCCACTTCTTCCGCCGCTGCCGCTGCTTGTTGGGCGATGGCGGCGATGTTTTGCATCGCCCCGACGACATCGTCTTTGCTCGCGTTCATCCGCTTTGCTTCCTCCATAATCCCAGCAAGCGCATCAGCCACTTGCTCCATCATGCCGGTGATTTTGACAAACGAATCGCCGGTCGTGTGCACCGCTTCCCGCTGTTCGTCGTACGCCTGCTTGGAGCGGCGGACCGCCTCCATCACCAGCCCGGCTTGCTGCTGGATGGCGGCGATCGTCGCGCGGATCATCTCCGTCGCTTTCGCGGATTGTTCGGCCAGCTTGCGCACCTCATCGGCGACAACGGCAAACCCTTTCCCATGCTCGCCAGCCCGCGCCGCCTCGATGCTGGCGTTTAACGCCAGCAAATTCGTCTGTCCGGAAATGGCCGTGATCGTTTGAATGACACCGTCAATTTCATCCATCTTTTTCACAAGGTCGCTAATGACATTTTCTACAGACTCGAGTTCATTTTTCGCTTCCTCCGATTTTTTCTGCAAAATGTTTAAATGCTCCAAGCCGTCGTAGCTCGCGGTTTTCGTTTCATCGGACAGCGACTCCATGCCAGCCGTCGCATTCGTGACCGCTTCGATTTGCTGCGACAGCGCCGTCGTCCGCTCATTGATCGTATCAAGGCTTCCTGCTTGATCGGTCGTTCCTTTGGCGATTTCGCCGATCGCTTTCGCCACTTGTTCGCTTGTGGCCATCGTTTCTTCGGAGACAGCGCTCAAATGGTCGGCCGAAACGGCCAATTCATTGACCGAGCGGTTCACCTCGCTGATCAGCATCCGCATATGGTCGATCATGTCATTGAAGTGGCGGGCGAGGCGGCCAATCTCATCTTTGGCAGTGATGCGCGCGTGCACCGTCAAGTCGCCGCCCGCCGCCTTTTCGACTTGCTCTTGCAGCGCAGCAATCGGCCTTGTGATCGAACGCGCCAAGAAATAGACGGCAACAAGCGCTACAACGAGCGCAATGACGGTAATGACAAGCATGTTCTTCCCAATGGAACGGCTCATGGCGGCTAAGTCTGCTTCTTTATAGACAGCGCCGACTTTCCAGCCGAGCTCTGGAATCGTAGTGAAGTAAATCACCCGCCGTTCGCCGTCTTGCTCATATTCGTGCATTCCTTTTTCATGCTCGAGCATATAGCGGACCGTCGCGTTTTTCGCCATGTTTTTCCCCTTGTATTGTGGGTGGACGACCGCCGTCCCCTTCGCGTCAAACAGCACCGGATAGCCGTGATAGCCGACGTCGCTCGCATTGACGATTCTCGTCACCGCATCGAGCGTCATATCGATGCCGATGACCGCAGCAATGCGGCCGTTTTCGCTCACCGCTTTGGCCAACGTCACAACGTGCTTGCCGGTAATCGCATCGACGTACGGTTCGGTCCACACCACTTCATCCGGCCGCTTCATCGCCGCTTTATACCACGGGCGGCTCGTCGGATCGTATCCGTCCGGGAGCTCTGTCATCGGCGATATATACATTTTCTTCTGCTCCGTGCCAATATAGATGAATTGCACATTCTCATGCAGGCGCAAAAACGTGCGGAACTGTTTCTCAAGCTGCAGCCACATTTTTTCATCTTGAACCATTTGCAAAGCCAACGGCGATTCACTGAATTGCACTAAGCTATTCTCCTCACTTTGAAAACTGTCGCGAATATCGCCGAGCAGTCCGTCAAGCGCCGTCTGCGCTCGATGTTTCACATCAGCGTCAACAAGCCGTTGCGTTTGCCAAACAACGATGAGCTGCGTCGCCGCCAACGAGATGATCAATAATAAGGCCATCAAGACGATCAATTTGCTGCGCAATGTCCGGAACACTCGCTATTTCTCCCCTCTGTTTCCTCTTTTTTGTCGAACTATGTTTCATTATAAAAGGACAATCGTCCTCCGTCTATAGGATTAGCTTCTTAATTCATACATAGAGGGCCACCGTGTGCGAGACAATAAACTAGAGGCAGGTGAATGATGATGGGTGCCATCGAACACGAAGGATATCGATTTGAGATCGAATACAGCGTCCTGTTGCAAAAAGGGGCGCTGCATGTTTACCGCAACGGCGAATTCATCGATGAAATTGTGTTTCCCTTTCGCGGCGAAAAGCCCGATGAACAGCAAATTGAAGCGCTTGTGAGCGAGTATGTCGAGCAAAAAGCCCGCGGCCGCTAACAGCGGCCGTTTTCTTTTCTTGCCATTTTTTCGAGTTTTCCGTTATGATGAGGGTAAAAAAAGCAAGGGGGATCGGCATGTACTATAAACGTTTATACGTCTTTGACGGCAACACCCCGCGCGAAGCGGTCATCCGCAACTATACGACAGACGACTTCGCTGATCTCATCCGCGTGCAGCAAGAAAGTTTTCCGCCCCCGTTTCCATCGGAGTTGTGGTGGAACGAGGAACAATTAACCAACCATGTCACCTTGTTTCCCGAAGGAGCGCTTTGCGTCGAAGTCGACGGGCGCATCGTCGGATCGACGACCGGCTTGATCGTTGATTTTGATCCAGCCCATGCCGATCATACATGGGAAGAGATCACCGACGGCGGCTACATCCGCAACCACCGCCCGGATGGCAACACGCTGTATGTCGTCGACATTTGCGTCTCGCCGCCATACCGGAAGCTCGGCCTCGGCAAGTGGCTCATGCAGTCGATGTATGAAGTCGTCGTCCATCTCGGCCTTGACCGGCTGCTCGGCGGCGGGCGGATGCCTGGCTACCATCGACATGCGGCTGAACTGTCGCCGGAAGCCTACATCGACAAAGTCGTCGCCGGCGAGCTGAACGATCCGGTCATTACATTTTTGCTCCGTTGCGGGCGAACGCCGCTTGCGATTGTCCGTAATTATTTAGAAGACGAAGAATCGCTCAACCATGCCGTGTTAATGGAATGGCGCAATCCATTTAGGCAGATGACCAAAAAAAATTAACAGACACCAAATGACAGGAATTGTCGGCAACGAACGCAAAAAAATAAGGTTCATCACCACAACGTGTACTTGACAAGCGAGGCTTTTTCTCGTGTCACCATGTAGGAAAATCGTTGATTTACTGATTTTCCTTATGCATGTAAGCAAGACATGATCTGAAACAGTCAAGTACAACTTTTGGTGAAGAGCTACAAGATCAAGCTGATGAAACGTCGGGGATACGGATACCGAAATATCCAGCGTTTTGCATTGCGGGTTCGGCTAGAAACAGCTAACATACTTTCATGACAGGTGCAAGTACAACTTTTGGTGATGAACCATATAAATTATCTTACCCTATAAGGCTTGACATGGAGCCTCTGCATGCATAGATTCTTTTGCGAAGGCCGCAGCACAAAAGGAGTTCGCAGAGGCAACCAACCTACCATGCACGCCACTTCATGTAAAGCCGTGTCTCTGAAATTAATTGTAAATTATCATTTTATTTCAGCACAAAACGCCCATTTTTTTGCACATTCTTTCAGAAAGCCCTCTCCCCTTTTCTGAAGGAATGTGCTGGAACTTTTCTGTGAAAATCCATAAAACCCGGTCAACTCTGTATATCCTGTGATCAGTTTGGATACACTACAAATGGCCAAAAAAGACAACAGGAAAGCAGAGGTGCCTTATTTTTAGGCATCTCGTATATTCTGTATTCATTTTGGCTATACTAACTTACTTGTGGTCCCCAAAACGGTTCTTTTCGGGAAAGCATGCAGTAAATGGTGACAAGCATTCGGTGCGCGATCGCAACGAGTGCTTTTTTCTTTCCCCGGCGAGCCGCCAATGACCAAAATTTCGCCGCCAACGGTTGATTCCTGCATCGGGATAACGCCCATGCCGCCTCGCATAACGCGGATTTAATATGAGGATTCCCCTTTACCGTTCGTGTACTTTTGCGTTTTCCAGCGCTTTCGTGATTTCCCGGGGCCACCCCAGCCCAAGAAGCGAGGCGCTGCGGTGTCGGGAACTGTCCCATATCCACTCCGATTTCGGCGATGATGACGGCGGCGGTTTCCTTTTTCACTCCAGGAATCGTCATCAGAAGATCCACTTCCTGTTGATACGGTTGTAAGAGATGGTCGATGCGTTGGTCCATCTCCTGAATCAAGCTTTCCAAATACTCGATGTGCTTCCACGATTGGCGAATCATGAACAACTCATGTTCGGTTAATGTCCCAAAGAGCGATTCCTGAATTTGTTGCTTTTTCCCTTTCTTTCTTCCGTGAAGGCAAGCGTCGATATCGGCTTCTTCGATGTACCCCTGTTCCATTAAACGGGTCAAGAGTTTTCGGCCCGATACTCCGAAGATGTCGGAAATCACCGTACCCAGCTTGATATTGGAACACTCCAATACTTTATGAATTCGGTTTTTTTCCGCAATCAATTGACCCACCCACTTTTTGCGTAAACGGGTCAAGTCCCGCAATTCTCGAATTGGCGCGGGTGGCACAAAACTCTTTTCAATCAGTCCATAACGCAATAATTTAGCGATCCATTCCGCATCGGATACATCCGTTTTTCTCCCTGGGACATTCTTGATTCGCTGAGCGTTGGCCAAGGTAATGTCAAAGTAGTCCTCTAAAATGTTAAAGACCGGTTTCCAGTAAACCCCCGTACTCTCCATCGCTAGATGAGTGATTTCTCGATCCTCGAGCCATTTCAGGAGGCGAAACAAGTCTTTGGTAAACGTCGAAAACGTTTCGATCTCCTTTTGAATGTGGTCTTCTTCTCCCCAAAGCGCACAAACGACAATCGTTTTGGCATGAACATCTAAACCTGCGCAACGATGATAAAGCACATCCATGATCCGGACTCCTTCCATTGATGAATTCGCAAACAGTGAGTCCACTTGTTCGTTAGGCATTTTTCTGTTCGTAGTCACCTTTTCCAAATGAAAAGGGCTTACAATGGGTGGAACACCAAATGGACTCAAACAGTTTTTTGTACAGGGTCGAACCACCATTAAAAAGCACGTCTTTCCAAACTGTTTGCGTTCATCCTCCATTATGGAAGGAGAGATGGATTTTCATGCCTGGGTGGGGAGTAAAATTTACTCATGGATGTTTTTGTCACTAAATCACAAAATTTGGTGATGAACCTAAAATTTATCATTAGAATCATGATTGGAGCTTCAATTCGATGAAGCTGATATCTGTTATGTATCCCTTATTCATCTCATCTTTATCCAACTATAACGAAAAACGAATATAAACAAAATACGGCAAGAGTCCGGTGGAATGCCGAACTCTTGCCGCATAAGGTTCACTCTTTTATACGTATCTATTTGACAGGTATTATTATTTAGCCAACCTGTATCCTTTAAACGAATCAATCAAAGGAGCGGATGAAGGAATGATTATGGAGTTAATTTTAAATCCGCCCAATGTGGGTGTGCCTCAAGTCTACGCTCCATATCGCGGAACGCTTTGAGTGAACGGCTTAGCTTGCTGTAAGCGTCGCCTCCTTCACCCCAACCTTGGTAGCCAATCATCCCATTATAGCCCATCTTTTTAAGCTGTCCAAGCAACGCAAAATTATCTAACTCTCCGACATCCAAAGGCTCGATTGTCGCCACTCCCCCAAAACCGTGAGGATCTCGGCGGCTGCCAGAAATGTTTACTTGTTTTAAGTAAGGGGATACCGCTCTAAGTGTACCTAATAGGTTTGTTCCATCGACTGCGTACCAATGGTAGCCGCAAAATACAATGCCGAGATTAGGATGATTGAGACGCTTGCAAAGTCTTACTGCATCTTCATGGCGTTCAACCCAGAATGATAAGTGTGTGTAAAGTAAGATATTAATGTTTCTTCGTTCCGCAATCTTCAGTGCTTTTTCCAGCCACTTCACAGCGATGTCGTCCCCTTTAGGGTCTGAAGGGCGTATATGATGTCCGACAGATTGAATCGCCAGCTCGACCGTGGAGCATCCTTCCATGATCTCCAGCATTTTTAAAATACCCGTATTTCTTGGATGGTCCTCACCTAATGAAAGGTCTAACACAACGTACACGCCAGCGACATCCAGTCCATATTTCTCCTTAACGTTTTTCAGCTTCTCTACATCTCTCCACCGTTCTCCGTGCCAGACGGATAAATGGGTCGCATCATACCCGATCTCTTTTAGCATTTCACACCGAGCTTCAAAGCTATAAATGCCCATGGAGTTATAAAAAGCAAAATCCATTGCATAAAATTTGTAAGCCATGTTTCTAAATTCTCCCTTCGGATGAATGCTTCATTACAGTGATTTCAATGCTTCCGCAATCTCTGTATCCCCCGACATTAAATCGAATGCTTTTTTATACGTATTTGGTTCATCAAGAGATTGAACGATTGTTCTTGCTACATCTTCACGTGGAATGCTCCCGACATTTAAGTTTTCTGCTACAGCAACCAACCCTGTGCCTTTTTCATTAAGAAGATATCCAGGACGAATAATCGTATAATTTAAACCACTATTCATTAACATACGGTCAGCATAATGTTTAGCGACATAATAAGGTTTGAGGTTTTCTGGCCAGTTCTCACGGTTGTGGGCCTGGAATGAGCTCACCATGACAAATCGTTTAATTCCGACTTTTTCTGCAGCTTCCATCGCTTTTACGGCACCGTCTAAATCGACAAGCAATGTCTTATCCGCTCCTGTGTGTCCACCTGAACCGGCAGAGAATACGATCGCGTCACAGCCTTTGGCTGCTTCGGCAATTTCATCGACAGTACCTTCAAGATCAGCGAGTACCGCTTCAATTCCTTTTTTCTGAAAAGCCTCCAATTGCTCTTGTTTTCGAACCATTGCACGAACGGTGTGCCGCTCATGCGCATGAAGCATGCTCACCACTTGTTTGCCTACTTTTCCGTTGGCGCCAATGACCAAAACTTTCATACGCATCCTCCCTTTCTTATATTTACGTCTTTAAAGGTTATCAACCAAATGGATTGTCCTCATCATGATAAAGCCGGAAAGTGTGGAAGCACAAATTCACCTAATTCTTCGATCACTTCTTCTACTGGGCGTTGGCCATATTTTAAGTTGATGATGACATGGTTCACACCTGCATCTCGTAAAGCTTCAAGAAATTCGATAAGGAAAACGCGGCCCGTACGGAATCCAAGATGAATCGGTATTGGTACATGATATGGGTCTTCCGCCAAATCAACATAAAGCGATTGGGTAAATGGCTTAAATTCCTCTGTTAACGAACGCCAATTCTCGATTAATGCTCTTTGAAATTTGAGTGCACGTGGATAGTAAATCCAGCCATCACTATGTTCAGCAATCCATTCAGGAGGCTGTCCACTGTGACCTGTCACCATTACTGGTATGTCTGACAATTTCGGTTTTGGCAAAAGATCTCCATTTGTCATATGCACTCGTAAAGAGTCAATGACAGGAAAATGCTCTTTCCATGCTTTTTTCATGACACCAATTGCTTCTCGGAATAATTCGCTCCGATCTTCTGGATTCACAGAGAATGCTGGAAACTCGATTGGACGGTCACCTGTTGCGACACCGAGAATAAGTCTTTCACCAGATAATCTGTCTACAGAAGCCGCCGCTTTTGCGACATGAAGAGGATGGCGCAATGTTAAAATAATACTTCCCGTTCCCAAGGCAATCTTTTCTGTGTTGGCAGCAACATACCCTAAATACGTAAACGGGTCATATATTTGCCCGACATCCCCGAAATTAGGATCGCGCAACGGTACATCTCTCACAAATAATGAAGCGAAATTGAGTTCTTCTGCTCGTTTGGCTAACTTCATTTGCTTTTCTATATTCATCTCAGGGACATCGCCCATATACGATTCAATCGGAAAGAACAATCCTAAAGTTAGTTTGTTTTCTTGATACATGCGTGAATACCCTTTGTGATTTTTAAATTTTTCCATTTCACATCTACCTTCCAATTATTTTTTAATTTTTTTAACCCATGGTGCTAGATAAACTTGAG
>NZ_JHUS01000027.1:0-1303 GCF_000691465.1 Geobacillus sp. CAMR5420 | reverse complement strand
AGGGTGCGAAATGTGAGTTGCACATTATTTCCGAATCCGTCTGAAATAATTTGAAAAAGGGACTCTGAAATAATGTGCTAATTTACAAAAGGGACTAGAGTTGTTTCACCCTAGTTCCTGTGTATCAGTCAATTTTATACTGTCTACTTTTTGGATCGCTATGCACACATTTGATATCATGAATGTCTCTTAAATTTCTCTAACACCATTATCTGCTTTAGAATTCGGTCTACCGTATGGAAAATTAATTTCAGAATAACCCTTTTGTTTCTTCTTATTACTGTTATTAGAATTTTTAGTAACGAAAGTATATATAATCCCACTTAATATAAGCACCCAGAAATTGCTAAAGGCGTACATAATACCATACCAGCTGAACGCATGAGCAAAACGGTAAAAAGCCGTTGGTATATCAACAGTGAGCGAATCATATACCAATAGAAGTACTAATCCAAACATAGCGCCGGATAAAAATTTTACACTTAAGGAGGAATTCAAATATGAACAGGAAATTTATAGGAGTAATGTCCCTCTTTTTGATAATATTATTCGGAATGTATGGTGTCGGGACTAAAATTGTCGCCAAATCAAAAATTTATGAAACAGAGTCAACAACTACATTAGTGGTTAATAAAAATGATTTAGAGGACCTTTCAATTTACTTCTTAACGCCTTATATAACCAAAGCAGTACAGGATTATTATGGAAAACCATCTGGAATTCAGTGGTGGAAGCCTAAAATATTAGAGATTAAAAATTTAGAACCCGGGAGTCGTTATAAATTCTTACTCAAAATTCGTGTAGAAACATTTAAAGGGGCTCACAACCCTCCTTACGGAATTGATATAATAACACTTGAAATCGATTTTGACAAAATTCGTATTATTGATTACAAGCACATCGAAGAGAAGATAAAAAAACAAACATAGGGTATTACCTCTTTTATTTTTCCTAAATAATGGACTCACTAATCAGCGAGGAACAGCTGAGCTTATACAGCTACTTTCTCCTGCCCGAGTTCGACAGTGACTAGGCAAATAAATCGCCTCTCAGTCCTTGATGCAGAAGGGCTGAGAGGCGATTAGGTATACTTGTGGCGTGTATCTAGGAGCGAGGATGAATGTCTAGGATCTTCGGGGGGAGGCTCTAGTCCTAGAGTCGCAAAGGTTTGCCCTTATTTGGCGGTCAGTTCTGTCCGCTGATAAAGGTCCCCGTATTTCGAAGAAAAATGTCCGAGTGTGAGACGCTAGCATTCCTCTCTTACTTTCGGCCACGATTCGTTGGCACGAGTGTTGATTATCCA
>NZ_JHUS01000026.1:0-4742 GCF_000691465.1 Geobacillus sp. CAMR5420 | reverse complement strand
GGAAAGCTGCTCGGTTTTACTTCTGAACGGGCGTGGCATCGTTTTGTCACGGGAAATTTGTTCACAAACGGCTCGTTTCTCGAACGTTCCCGGTATAACCGCCGCTGCCGGGCGCTTGGCTTCGCTATCAAATGGATCCGCCATGAGCTGGCAAAACGTGGCCAACATCATGCCTATGCCGTCGTGGACAGCTTGCCGCTCCCATTGTGCCATACGGCAAGAATGCATCGCGTCAAACGGTTTCAAGAGATCGCCGACATCGGGTATTGCGCTTCCAAAAAGCAATGGTACGTTGAAGCTGCACCTTCAAGTGACCGATCAAGGGCTGCCAATGGGGTATGTGGTGACGGAAGCATCTTGCCACGATCGAATCGCAGCCGAAAGCGTGATGACCCAAATTCCCCACCCGTATAACTTTGGGGACAAAGGATTCATTAGCCGTGACTTGCAAAAAAGGCTGTACGAAGAATACCAAATGGCGCTTTGGACTCCGTCTCGAAAAAACCAGAAACATCGTGCGTCTGAGACATGGGAGCAGTGGATCCAACAAAAACGCAAAGTGATCGAGACGGTGTTCTCGGTTCTGGTTGACCACTATCGCATCACGGGGATCCGAGCCAATTCGATTATCGGATTTGAAGTGGCACTAGACGGTATATTGTTAGCTTATTCCCTGGTTACACTTGGGCTAGTTGAGCGCTAAAGCTCAACTAGCACCACGGGTTTTTTTTAATTTCGTTGTATCTAGAAAAGCGTTCCATCAAAACATAAAATATCTTAAAGATGATTCAGTATGATGTTTTGTAGTTACTCTTTGTACGATAGCCGATAAAATTCCCCGAGATTTATTCCTTATCACAGCACTTATTATTCCTGACAAGATAGCGTGCATACAGGGTGTCATTCTATAGTCAAATAGTGTATTGTTTTAAGATGCCGCAGTGGCAGTTGAAGCATCCATTTTTATCACTTCGTCAATAATCGCACTGCCAAGACAAACATCATTGTCATAAAATACCGCTACTTGTCCTGGAGTAACGGCTTTAACTGGTTTTTCGAATTCCACAAAAGCCGTTCCATTCGGACGAATATGAACGGTTACTTTCTGATCTTCTTGACGGTATCTGAATTTAGCTGTACATGCAAATGTATGTGGACGAACATCCCCGTTAATAAAGCTGATGTTCGATGTAATAAGACCGGTAGAAAACAGAGCAGGATGATTTTTACCTTGAGCGACGAGTAAAACGTTGTTTTCTAAATCTTTATCGACGACATACCAAGGTTCCCCTGTTCCTTTTCCACCGATTCCAAGTCCTTTTCGTTGGCCAATCGTATAGTACATCAACCCATCATGAGTACCTAGCACTTCTCCATCTAGAGAACGAATTTCTCCGGGCTGTGCCGGTAAATAATTCTTTAAAAAGTTTTTGAAATTTCTTTCTCCAATAAAACAGATTCCTGTACTATCTTTTTTATTGGCGTTAACAAGGTTCAATTCTTGAGCGATTTTTCGTACTTCATCTTTCGTTAATTCTCCAATAGGAAACAGGACTTTTGACAAATGCTCTGCTGTTAATTGGCTAAGAAAATACGTTTGATCTTTATTGGGATCTTTTCCACGCAATAAGGCGATTTGGCCCTTTTCTCTGTTGATTCTTGCGTAATGGCCTGTCGCGATATAATCAGCATCTAGTGAAAGAGCGTAGTCAACAAACGCTTTAAACTTAATTTCTGTATTGCATAAAACATCTGGATTTGGTGTTCGCCCCCGTTTCAACTCATCTATAAAGTACGTAAATACACGATCCCAATATTCTTTTTCAAAGTTCACGCTATAGTAAGGAATCCCAAGTTGATTGGCAACTCTCTTAACATCTTCGTAATCTTCCGTTGCTGTACATACACCATCGTCATTAGTGTCATCCCAATTTTTCATAAATACACCAATTACGTCATACCCCTCTTGTTTTAAAAGGTAGGATGCCACAGAGGAATCAACCCCACCCGACATTCCAACGACAACCCGTTTTTTCTTCAACCTTATTCACCTTCTTAAACTGAAATATTTTTTGTTACAGTTATGTTTAAAAAAATTGATGGAGCATAACGAACATAAAAACATTAGTCGTACTTTTGTTTCAGGCATGAAAACCTAACTACTATTGATTTCATCAATGATATCTTTGATCGTTACACCTTTTAAATAATTTAAAAAGTGTTCTTCCGCATTGTGAAAAACGCGAATGAGTATATTTGATAGATTTCTGCCTATTGGACAATTCTCATTGGAATCAGGGCATTTCGGTACAAGCGTTTCCTCACTAGTGATTTTAAATATTTTGTCTAACGTAATATGTTCCGGTGAATCGTTTAAAGAGAATCCGCCTTTTGCCCCTTCTTTAGAAGTAATAATATTTTCTTTCCTTAATATGCTCAAAATTTTCCTTAATCTTGCTGGGTGAACAGAAACACTTTGGGCAATGTCTTCACTGGTCACTCGTTGGCTTTGCTTTTGGGCCAGGTAAGTGACGCAGTGAACGGCAATCGAAAAATCGCTATTCATAATGAACCTTCCTCCTAACTGTAATAATAATGATTACAGTTGATATTGTCAATTGCAAATAATTTCCAAAGTCCTTCAGTTTCGAGTGTTGGTAAATCATTATATATATCTTCAATTTTCATCTTCACACTTCCCCCAAAAGCTTTTTACTTGTAATATTCTGTTTCCTTGTACAATTCTCCCCTTTTTCAACTAAACTATCCATTAGCCCATCGCTTCGCGGCACCACAGATTAAAGAAGAATTTCCGTTCTCCCATGGGAGATAGCATATATTTATTGCACCAATTTTGATACTTAATCGTAAATATGAAAATAGGGGCTATAATTCTTGTGTCCTTATTCTTTTTTACAGAGTTAACAACTCGAAATATATTTTAAATTTATTACATCGTGTTCTATTTCGAGGAAATTCTTGATTTCTTCCCGCATGATCAGTTCTAATTTTTCCTTTACAAACTGACGAATGACACTTTCCAGTTGATTTGCCCAGTCGACATTCGGTATACTTTCAGACATAGGTAGGGTTCTCCTTTCTCTGGAATGTGTTGTGGTCCAAATCAGAGAATACCCTACCTTTTTTCTTTTGTTCTAGCAAAATGCTTTACACAAACTTTTATACATCATCGATTTATCAGAAAAATTAACGATTAATTAAATTCAATATGTTATAATCTTTATGTATTGTAAATTAAATCAAGAAATGGGGGGGATAGAAAATGGGAATTGGTGATTTCTTTTTTCAGGCTTCTTCAGTTCTTATTATTTTTGTTTCTGTCGCTTTAGTTTTTCTAGTATTTAGATTTTTATTTAGGGGTCTTCACCATTTTCTGTGATTTCTACTCAATCCTAGATACATGTTAGCTGGATGAAATAGGTTCATCAGTCAGGATCCTTCTTCCGCATACAGACCACGAAGTTGGTAGAATGGAAACAGTCAAGTGCTTTCCTTGACGGGTTCCATTCTACCAACTATCATACCGATAGCGGAAGAAGGGAGCGCTTAAGCAGCCTGACTAGGTTCATCAGTCAGGATCCTTCTTCCGCATACAGACCACGAAGTTGGTAGAATGGAAACAGTCAAGTGCTTTCCTTGACGGGTTCCATTCTACCAACTATCATACCGATAGCGGAAGAAGGGAGCGCTTAAGCAGCCTGACTACCTGTAGTGTTCCCTGTACACTCCAGAAATACACGCAAACGAAACCGTTCTAGATTTCGATAGCCATATGCCCGGCGTTTGATGTTTTTGATCTTGTGATTCGTCCCCTCGATCCGGGCATTTGTATATGGGCACAAAAAGTAGGAAAGAATAGGCTCCTTCCACCTTTCAAGCGTGTTGGCTGCTTCCTGAAAAGAAGCAAAAGGGCTCTGTTTGGCTAACTTAATCCATTCTTCCAAGCGTTCCTTTGCTTCGTTATATCCATCGGTTCGGTAAAAATCCCGAAACAACTCTTTCAGATAATAAGCAATGGAAAGTGCCGGATACTCCTCCAAGATATCGTCTAATCGAAGCCGTTGGTCCTTACGAAGCTTTTCACATCCTTTTAAGAGAAGATATCGAGCCTTTTTCAATGGAGAAAATTCCTTTCTTGCTTGATCCAAGGCTTGTGTCACTTTTTGAACCACATGGTACTTATCGATGACAATCGAAGCAGATGGAAACAGGGTACGAACCGCCTTATGATAAGGTTCCCACATGTCAAGAATCACCGTTTGCACCATTTCTTTCGACAGGACATTTTGGCTCAACAAGTTGATGGCGGAGTCACATTGGCGATCGGCATGCATTCCCATGACCGATCCGGCTCTGGCATCCATCAATACAGTTTCATACTGATGTCCCTTTTTTACAGCGATTTCATCTAAACTAAGCACCATTCCTTCTTGAGAAGATGCTTCTATCGCTGTTTGACGCTCTTTTGCTTTTTTCGATGCGATGGAGTAATAAATGCGTTCCAATGTTTATATGGGATGCGGTGCTTTCGGCTAACCTCTTGAATGGTGGAGCCTTCGCAAAGTTCATACAAGTACTCACAAAATCGATTGGTGTAGTGTTGATTGGGTGGAATCGATTCCAAAGAGGCGGAAAACACTTGGGAACAATTCCAGCACCGATAGCGCTTTACCTTTACGAACAAGTACACCGGTTGATGGAAAATCGCCAAATCCCGTACT
>NZ_JHUS01000025.1:0-7791 GCF_000691465.1 Geobacillus sp. CAMR5420 | reverse complement strand
CAACTCCTGGGTTTGTTTGTGTCGCTACTCACATTCTACAGGAAAGGTGCTCTTTTTTCTATACCCTTTGGATTTTATTGGATAATCAACACGCCTGTTCTTTTTTTAATTTTTCTAATGCTTTTCTATGGAGGTTAGAAACGTTTTGTGGAGTAGAATCTAAAATGTTGGCAATTTCACGCAAAGTTAAATTATTGACATAAATCATTTCTAAAATTAAAACTTGTTTTTGAGTTAGAACATCTAAAGCTCGATATAACCTTTCGTTTTCAATTTGGTCCTTTAACGAACGTTGTTCAAAAACAGGTTCATCACCAAAAGTTGTACTTGCACCTGTCATGAAAGTATGTTAGCTGTTTCTAGCCGAACCCGCAATGCAAAACGCTGGATATTTCTGTATCCGTATCCCCGACGTTTCATCAGCTTGATCTTGTTATTTGTTCCCTCCATTTTCCCATTTGAATAAGGGGATAAAATGCACGATATGATTTCGTCTGTTCGTTTGACGAGTGATTTTGCGATGGCGCGAACAGCAGAACAAGGACAAAACAAATACCGATGAACCCAGGCGTTCAAACGACGTTTCGCTTGTCGCTCGCTTTGGCTTTTGGATACATAACGAAAATGTTGAAGGGATTGATAGACAGCCTGCAAGGAATCGCTCTCTTTCTGCCACTCCCGCACCGTTTGGCGCTCCTCCTCGGTGAGTTTCTCGGGACACTGGGTCAATAAGCGGCAAACATACCGAACATGCCCGTGTTTCTTGTTCCCTTTTCCGAAGGATTGGCGGCATCGATCCAACGCTTCCGTAAACAATTGAATCACATGAAAATAATCGACCACATGCTTCGCTTCCGGACACACCCCTTGAATGGCTTTTTTCATCGCTGGAGCCAAATCGCTCACGACATACTGAACAGAATCAGACACAGGAGCCAACACACGTCCAATGGCTTCCTCGTTCTTTCCTGCTTCAAGGGCATACACTTCTCCCGTTTCGGCATCCATGATCGCCACTCCGTAATCATGCCCTTTTCGAAACGCAAACTCATCGACACAAACTGCCTTTGGTTGGATGTCATTCGATAGGAAGGAAGGGGCATGGGTATAAAACCAACGTTCCGCGGTCGTGTAAGGAAGCTTGAGCATACGAGCCACCGCCTGAATGGATGTTCCGATGCAAGATTGCGCCACCCATTGCTGAAACGCATCCGTCGCTACACTTCGAGGGGAAATTCCGGGATAAGACGTGCTGAATGTCATGCCACATGTACCACAACGTCTACGCTCCACAGGGAGTTCCACCCAAAAGATGCCGATCCGTTGAGCATACCCATGCATCCATTGCTTCTTTTTGCCTGTCATTTTGATTGTACGCTTCAAGCAGACAGGACATAATGGGCATTGTTCGGGTAGAGAAAGTTCGAAAATCCAACGTTCTTCTTCTTTTCGCACCTTTTGAATCAAAACATCTGGTAAATCGATGAGTTCTTTGATAAACTGAGCGTACATGCGAATTTTCCTCCAATGGTTTGGTTTGGTCACCTTTACCATACAGGAAAATTCGCATTTTTTGTATCCTCTATTTTCCCTATGCATACCTATCTTAAAATCTCAAGTACAACTTGTGGTGAAGAGCCTTTATTTTCTTTATTTGTAAATAAAATGGAGCCATCGTCTTGAATGTCTGCATGTAAATTCGTTTTCAGACGGAATTTGAAAATATGATAGCCAGCAAACGAATGAAGAACCAAATCTTCTTTTGTTGACTCGTTAAATGCAATATTTTGCAGGTCTATGCTCGGAAAAATGTTTTTGTGAACAATTTTGTTGTCTTTTTTCTTATAGACGGCGGCAACATCCTTCGCTTTTATCGGTTGTGCGTTATTGCCTGCCGCCTCTAAAATAGAATAGGAAATCGAATATCCATTGTAATGGAACGTGGCGTATTCTCCATCGACCATCTTTTTATAAAAGTTTGTCTCCAAAATGGTATTCTCTGTTTCAACGTAATTCGTATTATTGGTGCTATCCGTTAGGCTAGAAGATACTTCCTCAAATAGTTTTTGTCCCTTTTTCTTCACATGAATAGGCTCAAAGTAAATCTTCTTGGTAAACGTGCCATCGCCGTTGTAGTAAACCTTTGTATTCTCAGTTCTTTCCTCTATGATTTCCCCTGGCTTGAGATCACGTTTCAGAGCTTCCGGCACCTTTGGCGGCCCCTCTTTTGGCGCCACACGGTCAACCCCTGATCGGATCGTTTCGGCAAGCCCCTTTGTCGGGACGCTTGACATCACTAAAGCCCATACGATCATCCAAACCAACCATCGTCACAAACGAATGTTTCTCATATGCTCTCCTTCCCGATTTCCATTACTTTTACAATCAAATTGTATCTTTCCTCCTCCCTGCCATCCATCGTTTTCGACAGACAAAGTTCGACATGGTTTTTCATTTTCTTCGGAAGCTTTTGCGAGTAAACCAATTTGTATGTGAAATGGAGAAAGAGTCCTAAACGAAGATTGCCAGTGGTTGCTTGCGATGGTGATCTTGATCACTTAGCGAAAGGCTGTAAATGATCGTTTTATTTGAACACCAAGCTACCCGCTTTCCGTGAAAATCCCGTCGGCAAGCGGTGATTTTCATCCCCGGGTCGAGGGCAAACTTGTCCATGGACCTTTCTTGGCGCTTTTTCTAGGTTTCGGTTATGATGAGGGTAAAACGAACGAAAGGGGGATCAGCATGTACGATAAACATTTATACGTCTTTGACGGCAACACCCCGCGCGAAGCGGTCATCCGCAACTATACGACAGACGACTTCAATGATCTCATCCGCGTGCAGCAAGAAAGTTTAGAAGACGAAGAATCGCTCAACCATGCCGTGTTAATGGAATGGCGCAATCCGTTCAAGCAAAAACAAGGACACAATTGACAGAAACGAAAAAAAGGAATCACCAGCATCGGCCGCGAACTAAGAAAAGGAGAACGACCGACGGAAAGGAATCGCGGCCGATGAAATCGATTTTGTATAGTGATCCGCTTGCTCCTTTGCTTATTCGCAATGAATTGTTTTCCCTGCTGCCAGCGCACATTTCCCGTTTGACCGTCGTTTGCATCGGCAGCAACCGTATCAACGGCGACAGCCTAGGGCCGTTCGTCGGCACGCTGCTTGAAAACGCCTATCCGGATCATCTAACCGTAATCGGCACACTCAGGCAACCTGTCGATGCGACAAACATCCGACGCGTTTCCGAGCAATTGCAAAACGAACACGGAGCATATGTAGTGGCGATCGACAGCATTGTCGGGCCGCAGCCGTTTGTCCATACGATCGCCATCCGCCCTGGCGCCCTTTCCCCTGGCACTGCGCTTGGCAAATCGCTGCCATCGATTGGCGACATCAGCATGATGGGCGTCGTGATGGAAGATACCGCCGATATGAGCGCACTTCCGTACACGAATTTGCACATTGTTTACCAAATGGCGAAAGTCATCGCTTTAGGCCTTTCACTTACGATCCGGCAGCGGTATGGCTATGAATCATCGACACCGCTGTTGGCTTGAACAGAGCGCGGAAACATATGTCTTGCCTTTAAAGGCAAAAAAAGGCGCAGCGGCCGATTCATGCCGCTGCACCTTTCGCTATGATCAAGCCATATGGAACGTTCGTTTGACAAACGACACGACTTCCTCAGCCGTACCAAGCGACAGCACTGTCTCTTTCACGCAGACCGCATCCTCTTTTGACAGCCGCTTCAACTGGGCGCGCGCCGGCAAAATCGAGGTGGCGCTCATGCTGAACTCATCAAGGCCAAGGGCAAGCAAAATCGGAATGGCGATCGGGTCGCCGGCCATTTCCCCGCACATCCCGACCCATTTTCCTTCGCGATGGGCGGCATCGATCACGTGGCTGATGAGCCGCAAAATAGCCGGGTTGTACGGCTGGTACAAATACGCAACCCGCTCATTCATCCGATCGGCCGCCATCGTATATTGGATCAGGTCGTTCGTTCCAATGCTGAAGAAATCGACTTCTTTCGCAAACTGGTCCGCCATGACGGCAGCTGCCGGGATTTCCACCATCATGCCGACTTCAATTCCATCCGCAACGGCAACCCCTTGGCGGAGGAGCGCCTCTTTTTCTTCAAGCAAAATGGCTTTCGCTTGGCGGAATTCATCGAGCGTCGCAATCATCGGGAACATGATTTTCAAATTGCCGTACACACTCGCCCGCAACAAGGCGCGCAGCTGCGTCCGAAACATGTCTTGCATCTCAAGGCAAAGGCGGATCGCCCGGAACCCTAAGAACGGATTCATTTCTTTCGGCAGCTGCAAATACGGCAGCTCTTTGTCGCCGCCAATGTCAAGCGTCCGGACGACGACCGGCTTGCCATCCATCTTTTCAAGCACCGTTTTGTAGGCCGCAAACTGTTCGTCTTCCGTAGGCAGCTCTGATCGTCCCATGTATAAAAATTCCGTGCGATACAACCCAATCCCTTCCGCCCCGTTGGCTAACGCTCCTTTCACATCGTCCGGCGTGCCGATATTGGCCGCCAGCTCAACGTGCACGCCATCAGCGGTAACCGTCGGTTGATCGACAAGCTTCGCCCATTCCGCTTTTTGCTCCTCATAGCGAGCCCGCTTCTCTTCATAACGCGCAAGCAGCTCCGGGGACGGATTGACGACGACTTGACCGTCAAGTCCATCGACGATGACAATGTCTCCGTTTTGCACTTCCGCCGTAATCGCCTTCGTGCCGACGACGGCAGGGATTTCGAGCGAACGGGCCATAATGGCCGAATGCGACGTCCGCCCGCCGATGTCGGTGGCAAATCCTTTCACATATTGGCGGTTCAGCTGCGCCGTATCGGATGGCGTCAAATCCTCAGCGATAATGACGACCTCTTCGGAAATGAGGCTCGGATTGGAGATCGTCACACCAAGCAAATGGGCGAGGACGCGCTTCGTCACATCGCGGATATCGGCGGCCCGCTCTTTCATATACTCATTGTCCATGCCTTCAAACATGGAAATGAAAAACGATGCCGTTTCATGGAGCGCATATTCCGCATTCACTTGTTCTGTTTTGATTTTTTCCTTAATCGGGTTCAGCAATTCTGGGTCGTCAAGCACAAGCAAGTGGGCGGCAAAAATGGCGGCTTTGTCTTCGCCAAGCTTTTCCAAGGCATGCTGTTTGATGGCTTCCAGCTCTTCTTTCGCTTTCGCGACCGCCGCCTCAAGCCGCGCAATTTCCGCCTCGACGTCGGCGACCGTCCGTTTTTCGGCCGCCAAATGAGGCGTCTCCAAGCGGTATGCCTTGGCGATGGCGATGCCGCTTGAAGCGGCGATGCCGTGAATCGTCTTTTCCATTATTCCGCAAGGCCTTCCTTTGCCAACGTATCGGTTAACGCCGCCATTGCTTCTGCCGCATCGGCCCCTTCTGCCGTGATTTTGATCGTCGCCCCTTTCGGAATTCCTAACGACATGACGCCCATGATCGATTTCAAGTTCACCGTTTTGCCGTTGTACTCAAGCTGGATTTCGCTGTTGAATTTGCTCGCTGTTTGCACCAAAATCGTCGCCGGACGAGCGTGGATGCCGGAATCAGAAACGACTTTAAACGTTTTTTCTGCCATGTCCATCATTCCCCTTTTCTTCAATTTTTTCTTTGCCATCATATCAAATGCAGGGGCGGGGAGGCAACGGAAAATGCTTGGCCCCGCCCCGCCGCGAATAAGCAGTTTAGCTGAGCGTAACAACAGCGTCTTCTCCTCGAGCAACCGGGCCTTGCTTGTTGATGTGAACCGTTTCGCCGGCTTCGAGATTCGTGAAAATCACCGGCGTGACAATCGATGGCGCGTTCTGTTTTACATAATCAAGGTCGACGCGCAAAATCGGCTGCCCTTTTTTCACTTCGTCGCCTTCCTTGACAAGCGCTTCAAACCCTTGGCCGTTCAGCTTCACTGTGTCGATGCCGACGTGGATTAACATTTCATGCCCGCCGGCCGACTGAATGCCAATGGCGTGCTTCGTCGGAAATACGTTGATGATTTTGCCATCAACCGGAGAGACGACCGTGCCGTCCGTCGGCATGACCGCGAAGCCGTCGCCCATCATTTTTTGCGAAAACACTTGATCAGGCACTTCAGCGAGCGGAACGACCTCTCCTGACATCGGCGAAGCGATCGTTTCGGACTTCGCGGCTTCCGGGGCCGCTGCTTTCGGTTTCTCTTCCGCCCGGGCCGGCGCTTTTCCTTGCATGATGTCTTGAATTTGCCCTTTTAACATATCCGATTTCGGACCGAAAATCGCTTGCACGTTGTTGCCGACTTCAAGCACCCCTGCGGCGCCGAGCGCTTTCAACCGGTCTTTATCGACCCGGCCGATATCATGGACCGAAACGCGCAAACGTGTAATGCATGCGTCCAAATGTTCGATGTTTTCCTTTCCGCCAAGGGCGGCGAGCACTTCGTACGGCAGATCGCCAGCGGCGGCTGCCTCGGCTTTCGGTGCTTCCTCGACCGTTTTTTCCCGGCCCGGCGTCGCCAAATCCCATTTGCGGATCGCAAAGCGGAATCCGAAATAATAAATCACGGCAAACACTAAGCCGACCGGAATGACAAGCCACCATGCCGTCCGGTTTGGCAGAACGCCAAACAGCAAGAAGTCAATGACCCCGCCGGAGAAGGTCATCCCGATTTTGACGTTCAACAGGTGCATGATCATAAACGACAAGCCGGCAAAGACGCAGTGAATGGCAAACAGCGCCGGGGCGACGAACAAGAACGAAAATTCGATCGGTTCGGTAATCCCGGTCAAAAACGATGTCAACGCGGCCGACCCCATGATGCCGGCAACGACTTTTTTGTTTTCCGGTCGCGCTTCGTGGTAGATCGCGAGCGCCGCTGCCGGGAGACCGAACATCATAAACGGGAATTTCCCGGTCATGAACGTGCCGGCCGTCAATTTGACCCCGTCTTTCAGTTGCTCGAAAAAGATTTTTTGATCGCCATGGACCACTTGCCCGGCTTTATTGACGTACTCGCCAAATTCAAACCAAAACGGTGCATAGAAAATATGATGCAAACCAAACGGAATGAGCGCCCGTTCGATGACGCCGAAAATGAACGCGGCCAACGTTTTGTTCGCATCGATCATATTGTGCGAAAACGCATTGAGCCCGTGCTGAATCGGCGGCCAAACGAATGTCATGAGAATGCCAAGCACGACTGCGGACGCCGCCGTCACGATCGGCACGAACCGCTTGCCGGCGAAAAAGCCGAGATATTGCGGAAGTTCGATATTGAAGTATTTGTTGTACATGTACGCTGCCAAAATCCCGACGATAATCCCCCCAAAGACGCCGGTTTGCAACGTCGGGATGCCGAGAATGTTGGCGTACGACGGGTCGGCGCCGATCATATCGGAAGTCACGCCCAAGATGACGCTCATCGTCACATTCATAATCAAGTAGCCGATGATCGCCGCCAAGCCCGCGACCCCGTCCCCGCCGGCAAGGCCGATCGCCACACCAACCGCAAACAAGAGCGACAAGTTGGAGAAGACGATGCCGCCTGCTTGCTCCATCACATTGGAGATGAGCACGACCCAGTCGGCTTTGAGCGCCGGAATTTTGTCAGTGAGCGCCGGGTTTTTCAAGGCGTTGCCAAGCGCCAACAAAATCCCGGCCGCCGGCAAGATCGCCACCGGCAGCATGAGCGCTTTCCCGACCTTTTGCAGCGTGCCAAACGCTCGTTTCATCTTCATAACCTCCCTCTAGAAATGTTGA